>NZ_JAAQWS010000008.1:0-254117 GCF_012985645.1 Pseudomonas sp. WS 5410
TTATACGAGGGTTATCTGGCCAGGGGCCTGAAAACGACTCAAGCCCTGGTCATCATTGGCCGCAAGCTGGCGCGCATCGCCTTTTCGCTCATGAAAAACCTGAGCGAATACCAGTCAAAAGCGGTTTGGGGGGCTTCCCCAAAACCATAGAATCTCCCACATTAGGTATTGGGTGTACCGAATACCGTGTTTACAGGGTCTTTTCGAAGATCTTCGAGTTACGCTGGAAGTTGTACAACGAGGCCCGCGCCGACGGCAGGCGATCCACGCTGCTCGGCACAAAGCCGCGCTCGCGGAACCAGTGGGCGGTGCGGGTCGTCAGCACGAACAAGGTCTTCAAGCCTTGGGTGCGGGCGCGGGTTTCGATGCGCTCCAACAGCTCATCGCCACGGCCGCCATGGCGATACTCCGGATTGACCGCCAGGCACGCCAGTTCGCCAGCATCCGAGTCGGCAATCGGGTACAGCGCAGCGCAGGCGATGATCATGCCTTCGCGTTCCACTACGCTGAATTGCTCGATTTCCCGCTCCAGCACTTCCCGGGAGCGGCGTACCAGAATGCCCTGTTCTTCCAGTGGGCTGATCAGGTCCAGCAAGCCGCCGACATCTTCAATCGCCGCCTCACGCACCAGCTCGAACTGCTCCTGGGCCACCAGCGTACCGCCGCCGTCGCGGGTAAAAAGCTCGGTCAACAGCGCACCGTCCTCGACATAACTGACGATATGGCTGCGCCCCACGCCCCCACGACAGGCCTCGGCCGCCGCATCCAGCAGTTCGGCCTGGTAATTGTTGCCCAGGCGCTGCAGGTGCGCCGGTACTTGTTGCGGGCGCAGTTCGCGCACCAGCCGGCCGTTTTCGTCGATCAGGCCCAGGTCTGCGCCAAACAGCAGCAGCTTGTCGGCGCCCAGGTCGATGGCGGCGCGGGTGGCCACATCTTCACAGGCCAGGTTGAAAATCTCCCCGGTCGGCGAATAGCCCAGGGGCGACAGGACGACAATGGAGCGTTCGTCGAGCAGGCGGTTGATACCCTTGCGGTCGACCCGGCGCACTTCGCCGGTGTGGTGGTAGTCGATGCCGTCCAGCACGCCGATAGGCCGCGCGGTCACCAGGTTGCCGCTGGCCACCCGCAGGCGTGAGCCCTGCATCGGCGAGGACGCCATGTCCATGGACAGCCGCGCTTCGATAGCGATACGCAGGTGGCCGACCGCGTCGATCACGCACTCCAGGGTCGCGGCATCGGTGATGCGCATCCCATCGTGGTAATGCGGGGTCAGGCCGCGAGCGGCGAGGCGGGTTTCGATTTGCGGGCGCGAACCATGCACCAGTACCAGGCGCACGCCGAGGCTGTGCAGCAGCACCAGGTCATGGACGATATTGCCGAAGTTGGGGTGATCCACACCATCACCCGGCAGCATAACCACAAAGGTGCAGTCACGGTGGGCATTGATGTAGGGCGAAGCGTGACGAAGCCAATTGACGTATTCGGGCATAAAACCTGGGCCTGTAATAAAAAGCAGCCAAAAAAGGATGAATCGCTAAACGCACAGCGGGCTGATGGTTATCGTCGGAACAGGCTTGGCGACACGCTCGCTCTCCTTTTAAGTACGGGATGCAATGGGGTTAATTTATGCAGGCTTGAGGCAGTAATGTTCAATCAATTCCCGCAATAGACGCACTGTAGGCGTCAAGCGTGACATTTCAAGGTACTCGCCCGGCTGGTGGGCGCAGGCGATGTCCCCAGGGCCGAGTACCAGGGTTTCACAACCAAGGCGCTGAAGATAAGGCGCTTCAGTGCCGAACGCTACTGCTTCGGCACGATGACCGGTCAATCGTTCCGCGACCCGCACCAGTTCGGCGTCTTCAGGCTGCTCGAAGGGCGGTACTTCGGGGAACAGCGGCGCGTAGTCAATCTGCACCTGATGGCGCTCGGCGATGGGCCGCAGTTTCTGGCGGATAGCCTCGCGCAACACCTGGGGATCCATGCCGGGCAAGGGCCGCAGGTCGAACTCCAGGGAGCACTGGCCGCAAATGCGGTTGGGGTTATCGCCACCGTGGATGCAGCCGAAATTCAAGGTCGGCTGGGGCACACTGAACTGTGGGTTGCGGTACTCCCGTTGCCAGGCCAGGCGCAGGCCGCGCAGCTCGCCCATGGCGTCATGCATGGCTTCGAGGGCGCTGTGGCCCAGGCTCGGGTCCGACGAATGGCCGCTGCGGCCGAGGATATCAATGCGTTCCATCATCACGCCTTTGTGCAGGCGGATCGGCTTGAGGCCTGTGGGCTCGCCAATCACCGCGGCACGCCCCAGCGGGCGTCCGGCTGCAGCCAGGGCGCGGGCGCCGGCCATGGAGCTTTCTTCATCACAGGTGGCGAGAATCAGCAGCGGCTGCTTGAACGGTTGATCCAACAGCGGCAGGACCGCTTCGATGGCCAGCGCGAAAAACCCCTTCATGTCGCAGCTACCCAGCCCTACCCAACGGCCGTCGACTTCCGTCAGCTTCAGCGGATCGGTCTGCCACAGCGCTTCATCGTACGGCACCGTATCGCTGTGCCCCGCCAGCACCAGGCCACCGGGGCCGCTGCCGAAGCTGGCCAACAGGTTGAATTTGCCGGGGCTGACTTGCTGGATATCGCAGGCAAAACCCAGGTCGCCAAGCCAGGTGGCAAGCAAGTCGATCACCGGGCGGTTGGTCTGGTCGAGAGACGCTTGGGTACAACTGACAGAGGGCGCGGCAATCAGGGCGGCAAATTGTTCTTTCATGGACGGTAAAGGCATGCGCTGTCTCTCAACTTCCACAGATGAAACCCATCATAGAACCATCTGCGCTGCACAATAAACCCGTTGCGGCACGTTGCCCGGCTCAGTCCTGTACACTGCACGACCTTGGCAGCCACCTATTCTCCCGGCTGCACTCCCGATCCTGGATGTTCCGGCCATGCAAAAAGAAACCGAAATCAAGCTCCGCGTCAGCCGCGAGACCCTCGCCGCGCTGCGTGAGCACCCGCTCCTGAAAAAACGCAACAAAAGTGGCTGGGAACGCCGTGAGTTGATGAACCAGTACTTCGACACCCCCGAGCGCGACCTGGCCCAGGCCAAGGTTGCCCTGCGCCTGCGCAAAGATGGCGACGAAGTGATCCAGACCCTCAAGACCCGCGGCCACAGCGTTGCCGGCTTGTCGGAGCGTAATGAATACGACTGGAAACTGGCCAAGGCCAAGCTCGACGTGAAGAAACTCGACGGCGAATGCTGGCCCGAGCAACTGGCCGAGCTGGACAAAAAGACCCTCAAGCCGATCTTCACCACCGACTTCGTGCGCGAACGTGCCGAGATCGCCTGGGGCCGTGGCAAGGCCAAGGTGGTGATCGAAGCCGCCCTGGACCTGGGCCATGTGATTGCCGGCAAGCAGAAGGAAGAAATCTGCGAGCTGGAGCTGGAGCTGCGCGAAGGCGAACCTGCCGCCCTGCTGGAACTGGCTGCCGAACTGGCCCAGACCCTGGCGCTGATGCCCTGCGATATCAGCAAGGCCGAGCGCGGTTATCGCCTGTTCGACGCCAACAGCTATTCCCTGAGCCTGCCGGCCCCGCAACTGCAACCAGAAATGCCCCTGGACGACGCCTTCGCCGCGCTGACCTGGCATTTGCTGGGCAGCAGCCAGCGCCTGGCCGAACAGTACCGTTTCAACGGGCACTGGCGCCTGTTGCAGGACTGGGTAGACAACCTCGCCGAAATGCGCGCCCTGATCGGCAGCCTTGGCCAGGCCGCGCCACGCCAATCCACCAGCGAACTGCGCAGCGCCCTCGACGCCCTGCTGGAAGACTGGCGCCCGCTGGTCCAGGCCGGTGAAGACGATGAAGACGTGCGCAAGGCCGCGCCGGAACAGTTCCTCGAAGAATTGACCGACGTGCGCTGGGGCCTGTTCTCACTGAACACGTCCCGCTGGCTGCTGGCCCGCACCTGGACCCTGGAGCGCAATGTGCGCGGCAACCGCCAAGGTGCGGCCCAGGTCGCCAACTGGCTGCCACGCCTGCTGGCCGACGAAGCCGTCGCCCTGCGCCTGCCGCGCTACCAGCAACAGCCGGAAGACCTGGCCGAGCAACTGCCGCGCATCGAGCGTCTGCAGGCCTGGCTGCACCATGCCCGTCACCTGCTGGAGGTTCCAGAACTGGATCGCTTGTACGGTGAACTGAACAAGTTGGCGGCACTGGCCAACCAGCCGATCACCGATGAGTCGCTGGATGCGCGGATGCATCAGGTGATTGCGGTGTATCAGAACCGTGCCTGGAAGACCTTGTTGCGCATGTAAGATTGCTTTCGCGGGCAAGCCCACACACATTTGACCGAGCTTTCTAAAGTAGACCGGTTTGAAGGTGGGCTTGCCCGCGATGACACCCGCCCTCTCACCGCAACACTGGCAGACTGGTAGTGGACTTGATCTCCGACAGTGCCACAATCGAATTGACCTCCTGTATCCCCGGCACCATCGACAGTTTCTCGAAGAAGAAACGCTCATATGCCTCGATATCCGAGGTGACAATGCGCAGTAGAAAATCCACCGACCCCATCAGCACATAACACTCCAGCACTTGCGGGAACCCGCGAATCGCCTCGGTGAATTCCGTGAAGTTGGAACGCCCGTGGGCGTTGAGTTTGACCTCGGCAAAGATCTGCGTGTTAAGGCCGATTTTCTTGCGGTCGAGCAACGTCACCTGGCCTCGAATCACCCCCTCCTCCTTGAGCCGCTGGATCCGTCGCCAGCAGGGCGACTGCGACAGGCCGACCTGTTCGGCAATCTGCGCGCTGGAGAGCGATGCGTCTTCCTGGAGCAGCGCCAGAATCCGGCGGTCGTAGATATCCAACTCACTGTGCATAAAAATACCTTTCAATCCATATTATGCGAATTGCCTGATTCATTTATAAGGCATATCACTCCAACATAGATAAGAAATACCCCACAGCCCATGTAAAAATTTCTCCAGTCAAACTCGGAGAACGACCATGCATTCAGTCCTCGCCAGCCCAGCCACGCGCCTCGACGCCTGGGCAGTCAGCAACAGCCATTGCCAGGCGCGCTATCAGATCCTCGCCGAGGCTGAACCCGATGTGCTGTGTCGGATCCTCAATTACTTCGCCTTGCAGTTTTTGGTGCCACAACAGGTGAGCGTGACACGCGACGAAGACCTGCTGAACATCGACGTGGTGATGGATGGCCTGAGCTGGCACCGCGCCCAGGTGATCGGCGAAAAACTTCGTAACCTAATCAGCGTGTGCTCGCTCGAACTGCAACCCGTTGAATCCACGAGGCTGCAAACCGTACAGGCAGTAGCGCAGTAAAAAGCGGCAACAACCCTCGGGGCGACAGCAACCAGGACCGGACTAGCCTTGGCGCTACCACTTGAAACCGCCCAGGAAACCACCATGCCCGCTGCGCCAGAACTTCAGGATCGCAGGCTTTGCCTCGACGAACTGCTGCCCGCCCTCACCGCCCACGGCATGCTCGACAACGCCCTGGCCGAGCGCTTGCGGCGCACCCCGGGCAATGGCTTGCACCCGCTGGAATTGCTTGCCAACCAGTCACTGCCCGATCCCGCCCGGCCCGGCATGGCGCTGTCCCTGGAGCAACTGACGCAATGGCTCGCCAGTCATGTGGGGCAACCCTATCTGCGCATCGACCCGCTGAAAATCGACGTAGCAAGCATGGTGCCCCTGATGTCCCACGCCTTCGCCCAGCGCCACCATATCCTTGCCGTCGCCCTTGATCGCGACAGCGTGACGGTGGCCAGTGCCGAACCGTACCTGCGAGAGTGGGAGGCCGGCCTGGCCCACGTGTTGAAACGCTCGATCAAGCGCGTACTGGCCAACCCCCAGACGATCCGCAGTTGTACCCAGGAGTTCTTCCGGCTGGCCCGGTCGGTCAGCGGGGCCGACCAGACCACCCCCACGGCGGTCCCTGCCGAACAACTGCTGCACCTGGGTGCCGGCGACCAGGAGCCCGATGCCAACGATGCGCACATCGTCAACATTGTCGACTGGTTGCTGCAATTTGCCTTTGGCCAGCGCGCCAGCGATATCCATATCGAACCCGGCGGCGACCAGGGCCGCGTGCGCTTCCGTATTGATGGGTTGCTGCACGATGTCTATCAGTTTCCGCCCCAGGTCACGACCGCCGTGGTCAGCCGCCTGAAAAGCCTCGGCAGGATGAATGTCGCCGAGAAGCGCAAACCCCAGGACGGCCGGGTCAAGACCAAGACGCCCACGGGTATCGAAGTGGAACTGCGCCTTGCGACCCTGCCCACGGCCTTCGGCGAGAAGCTGGTGATGCGGATTTTCGATCCCCAGGTGCTGCTTCAGGACTTCCCGCAGTTGGGACTGTCGGCCGATGACCTGCAGCGCTGGCAACATATGACCGGCCAGGCCAACGGTATCATCCTGGTCACAGGCCCCACCGGATCAGGCAAGACCAGCACGCTCTATACCACCCTGCGACAGCTGGCGACCCGCACGGTCAACCTGTGTACGGTGGAAGATCCGATCGAGATGGTGGAGCCCGCCTTCAACCAGATGCAGGTCCAGCACAATATCGACCTGACCTTTGCCAGCGGCATCCGCGCGCTGATGCGCCAGGATCCGGACATCATCATGATCGGCGAGATCCGCGACCTGGAAACCGCTGAAATGGCGATCCAGGCGGCATTGACCGGCCACCTGGTGCTGTCGACCCTGCACACCAACGACGCCCCCAGCGCGATCAGTCGCCTGCTGGAACTGGGCATCCCCCATTACTTGATCAAGGCCACATTAATTGGGGTCATGGCCCAGCGTCTGGTGCGCCGGTTGTGCCCGCACTGTAAAAGCCCGGTGGCACTGAACCAGGACGATTGGCGCAGCGCCACCCAGTCCTGCACGCCGCCCCCCGCCAGCGTATACCGGGCCAACGGATGCGCAGAGTGTCGGGAAAGTGGCTATCGTGGGCGCATCGGGGTCTACGAGATCATGCTGATGAATGACGCGGCGAAGGCCCTGGTCAGCGCCGATACCGATCTGCAGGCATTGCGTCGCGAGGCGCTCAAGGGCGGCATGCACAGCCTGCGATTGTCGGGCGCCCACAAGGTTGCTGCGGGGCTGACCACCCTGGAAGAAGTGTTAAGGGTCACGCCTGCGAACGAGTAAACCGTTCTTATCTGCGACAAGCCCGTTACAATCGACAGACCTCGCGTTACCGCCACCACCAGACAAGGAATCGTTATGCAGATCGGAACAGTGCTTCTTCTCTTCGTAGGCTTGGCCATCGCCATCCTGTTCATGGGCTTCAAGGTCGTACCCCAGGGCTACCAGTGGACAGTGGAGCGCTTCGGCCGCTACACCAATACGCTCAAGCCGGGCCTGAATATCATCATTCCGGTGATGGACCGCATCGGTCGCAAGATCAACGTCATGGAAAGCGTGCTGGATATTCCACCTCAGGAAGTGATCACCGCCGATAACGCCACGGTGCAGATCGACGCAGTGTGTTTCTTCCAGGTGGTGAACACCGCCCAGGCGGCGTACGAGGTGAACAACCTCGAACATGCGATCCGCAACCTGCTGCAAACCAATATCCGTACGGTGCTCGGCTCCATGGAGCTGGACGCCATGCTCAGCCAGCGCGACGGCATCAACGAGAAGCTGCTGCGCACGGTCGATGAAGCCACTGCTCCCTGGGGCATCAAGATCACCCGTATCGAGATCAAGGACATCAGCCCGCCTGCCGACTTGATGGCTGCCATGTCCGGTCAGATGAAGGCCGAGCGGATCAAGCGTGCCCAGATCCTCGAAGCCGAAGGCCTGCGGGCTTCTGCAATCCTGACCGCTGAAGGCAAGAAACAGGCGCAGATCCTCGAGGCTGAAGGGGGTCGTCAGGCCGCGTTCCTCGAATCCGAAGCCCGTGAACGTCAGGCCGAGGCGGAAGCCCGCGCTACGCAGGTCGTGTCGGAAGCGATTGCCACCGGTAACGTGCAGGCCATCAACTACTTTGTCGCGCAGAAATACATTGATGCCCTGGGCAAGCTGGCTTCGGCCAACAACAGCAAAGTGATTCTGATGCCGCTGGAGGCCAGCCAGGTCATCGGTGCGGTGGGCGGCATCGGCGAAATCGTCAAGGCTACCTTCGACAACAAGAAAGCCTGAGGCCGGCACCATGTGGGAATTCCTGCAACACCTGTCGTTCTGGGATTGGCTGGCGCTGGGCACGGTGCTGTTGATTCTTGAAGTGTTTGGTGCCGGCGGTTATCTGCTGTGGATGGGGATCGCGGCGGCGGCCGTTGGCGTACTCAAGTTCCTGATTCCGGGGCTTGGGCTGGAACTGCAACTGCTGCTGTTTGCCGTGCTGTCCATACTGACGGCGGTGTACTGGTGGAAGCGCCAGCGCAGCAGTGCCAAGGCTAGCGACCAGCCAGGGCTGAATATGCGCGGATCGGAGCTGGTTGGCCGCACCTTTGTGGTGCATCAGGCAATTATCGACGGTCGGGGCAAGATCAAGGTCGGTGACGGCGTCTGGATGGTCACCGGCCCCGATGCGCCTGTAGGGGCTCAAGTACGGGTGATTGGTCAGGACGGCGTGATTTTACGGATCGAAACTGTTTAGTCAGTCATGGAACTAGGCTGGGTTATCTACAATCAAACCGTTCAGATAACCCAGTCGGAGTCACCCATCATGCGTCTCAAATATGCTGTCGCCACCCTCGCCGTGCTCTCTCTCCCAGTTGGATCGGCCATGGCCGATAGCTTCTGGCGTAATGTCATCTCATCGGGCGCCACCACCGGCTCCACGTACCTGACCTTCAAGGACCACAAGCTGGTAGTCGCCGCCCAGGACGACGCCGGTAGCTTCGTCGCCAGCGACGGCGGCATCCGTGGCCCTTACCTGGAAGCCGCCATGCAGAAAGTGCGTGCAGACAACCCCGGCCTGAAGGCCACTGACATGGAACTGGCCAACGCCATCCTGGCGAAGAACGCCATCGCCGCCGAGTAATACACGACACGCAAAAAAGCCGCTTGTGAAGCGGCTTTTTTGCGCTCGTCGTTCGACGATTCGTTCACGGACGACAGGCTATATTCAGTTGCCCCGTGCGACGATACCGGGGTTGATATGAGCTTTTATTCTTAGTTCTTCTTAAAACGGATGCCTTCAACGTCATGAGCCAACTGCCCTTCCTGCCGTTTTCAAAACCTACCATTGATGAAGCCACCATCGCGGCGGTCGGTGATGTGTTGCGTTCCGGCTGGATCACCAGCGGGCCCAAGGTGCAGGCGTTCGAAACGCAGCTGTCGGAATATTTTGGCGGCCGGCCGGTACGCACCTTCAACTCCGGTACCTGCACCATGGAGATTGCCTTGCGCATCGCCGGTGTCGGGCCGGGGGATGAAGTGATCACCACGCCGATTTCCTGGGTGGCAACGGCCAATGTGATTCTGGAGGTGGGCGCCACGCCGGTGTTTGCCGATATTGATCCGGTGACCCGCAATATCGACCTGGCCCGACTGGAAGCGGCTATTACGCCGCGCACCAAGGCGATCATTCCGGTGTACCTGGCCGGCCTGCCGCTGGACATGCCGATGCTTTACGCGCTGGCCAACAAGTACGGTCTGCGGATCATCGAGGATGCCGCCCAGGCGCTGGGCTCCCGTTGGGATGGCCAGCGCATTGGCGCCACCGGGGATTTTGTCTCGTTCAGTTTCCAGGCGAACAAGAACATCACCTGTTCCGAAGGCGGTTGCCTGGTTTTGAACAATGCTGAGGAAGCGCGCCTGGCGGAGAAGTACCGCCTGCAAGGCGTGACCCGCAGCGGGTTTGATGGCCTGGACGTGGATGTATTGGGCGGCAAGTTCAACATGACCGATATCGCCGCCGCCATTGGCCTGGGCCAGTTTGCCCATATCGAGCAGATAACTGCCCATCGCCAAGCGCTGGCCCGGCATTATTTCGAGTGTTTTGGTAGCGATTTCGAGACAACGTACGGCGCGCAATTACCGCCTGCGGACTTTGAAAACAGTAACTGGCACCTGTTCCAACTGGTACTGCCTGAGCGTGGGGATGGCCTGCCGGCCCGCGCCACGTTTATGGAGCGCATGCAGGCTCAGGGCGTGGGCATCGGCTATCACTACCCACCGATCCACTTGCTGAGTTTGTATCGGGCACAGGGATTCAGGGAAGGCATGTTCCCGGTAGCGGAAAAAGTCGGGCGTTTGATTGTGTCGTTGCCGATGTTTACGGCGATGACCAAGGCGGATGTGGAGCGTGCTGTCGCAGCGGTGAAGCAGGCGCTCAAGCCCTGACCTTTGCAGGAGCCGGCTTGCCGGCTCCTACAGGGGGCGGTGTTACTCGCCAATGGCGGCTTTATAGCCAGCGGCATCCAGCAGCTTGTCCAGTTCGGCGGCATTGCTTGGCTTGACCTTGAAGATCCAGGCTTCGTACGGCTTGTCATTGAGCGACTCGGGGGCATCGGCCAAGGCCTCGTTGACCGCAATCACTTCGCCCGACACTGGCGAATAAATATCCGAAGCAGCCTTCACCGACTCCACAACGCCTGCTGCGTCGCCTGCAGCGAACACTTTGCCCACCTCAGCCAACTCAACAAAAACCACATCACCCAATGCTTCCTGGGCGTGATCGGAGATCCCGACGGTCACACTGCCGTCAGCTTCCAGGCGTGCCCATTCGTGGCTTTCGGCAAAACGTAGTGCGGCAGGGATATCGCTCATAGTCTGTGTCCTCAAAAAGAAATGTCAGCGGCCATTGGCCCGGAAAAGATTAGATCAAGGTTTTACCATGGCGCACGAAGGTCGGTTTGACCACTCGCACCGGGTACCACTTACCGCGAATTTCTACCTCGGCACGGTCGGCGGTTGCCATCGGTACACGCGCCAGGGCAATGGATTTGCTTAGCGTAGGAGAGAAACTACCACTGGTGATCTCTCCTTCGCCAACATTGGCGATACGAACCACTTGATGAGCGCGCAAAACCCCGCGTTCTTCCAGCACCAGGCCTACCAGTTTGAGCTGCACCCCGGCCGCACGCTCGGCTTCCAGGGCGGCGCGCCCGATGAAATCGCGGCTGACGGGTTCCCAGGCGATGCTCCAGGCCATGTTGGCGGCCAACGGTGACACATTCAGGTGGATATCCTGGCCGTAGAGGTTCATGCCGGCCTCCAGGCGTAGGGTATCGCGAGCACCGAGGCCGATGGGCGAGATGCCCGCACCTACCAGGTCGTTGAAAAAACCCGGGGCCTGATCGGCAGGCAGGACGATTTCCAGGCCATCTTCGCCGGTATAGCCCGTGCGCGCGATAAACCAGTCACCGTCGGCACGTCCCTCGAAAGGCTTGAGCTGTTGGATCAACACGCCGCGAGACTGGGTGACCAACTCGGCAATCTTGTGCCGGGCCTGGGGGCCCTGGATCGCCAGCATGGCCAGGTCCGGGCGTTCGCGCATCAGCACCTGGTAGCTGCCCAACTGGCTCTGCATCCAGGCGATATCCTGGTCGCGGGTGGCCGCATTGACCACCAGCCGGTAACCCTCTTCGGTGCGGTAGACAATCATGTCGTCCACCACCCCGCCCTGCTCGTTGAGCATGGCGCTGTACAACGCATGGCCGCAGCCATGCAAACGATCGACATCATTGGCCAACAGGTACTGCAGCCATTCCCTGGCCTGCAGGCCCGAGATATCGATCACGGTCATGTGGGAAACATCAAACACCCCGCAGTCACGGCGCACCTGATGGTGCTCCTCGACTTGCGAGCCGTAGTGCAGAGGCATATCCCAACCGCCAAAATCGACCATTTTCGCGCCAAGGGCGAGATGCAGGTCATACAGAGGCGTACGCTGTCCCATGGGTTTCTCCTTCCGGGCGTGGCGAAGGTGCGGACGGTTGCTGTTCGGGCTACACACCTTGAAATACAAGGCTTGCAGCCACAATCAGCAACCCAACCCGAAAGACGGGCCGCACCGAATGCCGCGCATTGTAGCCTCAAGCCGTAGGACTGACACCTAACCGATTCGTCGCGCCGAACGTCGGATCAAGCCGATGACCGGCAACAGGCCGACCAACACCAGGGTCAGGGCGGGCAAGGAGGCGCGCGCCCACTCGCCTTCGCTGGTCATCTCAAAGATGCGTACCGCCAGCGTATCCCAGCCGAACGGGCGCATCAGCAGGGTCGCGGGCATTTCCTTGAGCACATCGACAAACACCAGCAGCGCGGCGCTCAAGGTGCCGGGCAACAAAAGTGGCAGATACACTTTGCAAAACAGTCGTGGCCCACTGACCCCCAGGCTGCGCGCTGCTTCCGGCAAGGACGGGCGGATGCGCGCCAGGCTGTTTTCCAGTGGGCCGTAGGCCACGGCGAGGAAGCGCACCAGATAGGCCATCAGCAGCGCCGACAGGCTGCCCAACAGCAACGGTTTGCCAGCACCGCCCAGCCAACTGGACACAGGGATCACCAACTCGCGGTCCAAATAGCTGAACGCCAGCATGATCGACACCGCCAATACCGAACCCGGCAAGGCATAGCCCAGGTTGCCCAGGCTGACCCCGGCGCGGATGGCGCGGGTCGGCGCCAGGCGGTTGGCAAACGCCAGCAGCAACGCCACGCTGACGGTGATCAACGCGGCCATGCCACCCAGGTAAAGGGTATGCACGATCAGCCCGGCGTAGCGCTCGTCGAGATCGAAACGCCCGCGCTGCCAGAACCAGGCCAGCAGTTGAAGCATCGGGATGACAAAGGCGCAGGCAAACACCAGGGCGCACCAGCCAGTGGCGGCGGCGGCCTTGAAGCCACTCAGGTGATACAGCGCCTTGCCCCGCGGTCGCTCGTTGCTCGGGCGGCTGGCGCCACGGGCCCGGCGCTCGCCGTAGAGCACCAGCATCACCACCAACAGCAGCAGGCTCGCCAGTTGCGCGGCGCTGGACAGGCTGAAAAAGCCATACCAGGTCTTGTAGATGGCGGTGGTGAACGTGTCGAAATTGAACACTGACACTGCGCCGAAATCCGCCAGGGTTTCCATCAACGCCAGGGCCACGCCGGCGCCGATGGCCGGGCGCGCCATGGGCAGGGCCACCCGCCAGAATGCCTGCCAGGGTGATTGGCCCAACACCCGCGCCGCTTCCATCAACCCCTTGCCCTGGGCCAGAAAGGCGGTGCGCGCCAGCAGGTAGACGTAGGGATAGAACACCAGCACCAGCACGATGATCACGCCACTGGTGGAGCGCACGCGCGGCAGGCGCAGGCCCGTGCCGAACCACTCGCGCAGCAGGGTTTGTACCGGCCCGGAGAAGTCCAGCAGGCCGACGAAGACAAACGCCAGGACATAGGCCGGGATGGCAAACGGCAGCATCAACGCCCAGTCCAGCCAACGCCGGCCGGGGAACTCACAGAGGCTGGTCAGCCACGCCAGGCTCACGCCCAGCACCGTTACACCAACCCCGACGCCCAGCACCAGGGTCAAGGTGTTGCCCAGCAGACGCGGCATCTGGGTGTCCCACAGGTGCGACCAGATTTGCGTGTCGATGCTTTGCCAGGACAGCAACAACACGCTCAACGGCAGCAGCACCAGGGCGGCGACAGTGAAGACTGGCAGGTACCAGCGGCGTTGGGCGGGGTGGGCCAAAAGGAATTCTCAAGCAGTGGATGATGTGGAAACCTGCACAAAGCACTGTGGGAGCGGGCTTGTGTGGGAGCTGGCTTGCCTGCGATGCAGACACCTCGGTTTATCAGCGATACCGGGTGATGCTATCGCAGGCAAGCCAGCTCCTACACAAGCCGCTCCCACATTAGAACTGCGGCGTCCTACAAATTGTACTCAGTTCCAGCCCGCACGATCCATCAGGCGAATCGCCTCGGCCTGGCGCTTGCCCGCCACTTCCACCGGCAGGGTGTCAGCCTTGAACTTGCCCCAGCTCGCCACTTCAGCCGAGGGTTCTACCGCCGGGTTGGCCGGGAACTCCTGGTTGACGTCGGCAAAGATCTTCTGCGCCTCAGGCGTAGTCATCCACTCCACCAGAGCCTTGGCGGCTTCCGGGTGCGGGGCGTACTTGGTCAGGCCAATGCCCGACAGGTTGACGTGCACGCCACGGTCGCCCTGGTTCGGCCAGAACAATTTGACTGCCAGCTTCGGGTCCTGCTTGTGCAGGCGGCCGTAGTAGTAAGTGTTGACGATCCCCACGTCGCACTGCCCGGCGTTGATTGCCTGCAATACCGCGACGTCATCGGAGAAGACATCGGTGGACAGGTTATTGACCCAGCCCTTGATGATTTCTTCAGTCTTTTCTGCGCCATGGGTCTCGATCAGGGTGGCGGTCAGCGACTGGTTGTAGACCTTTTTCGCGGTACGCAGGCACAGGCGGCCTTCCCATTGCTTGTCAGCCAGGGCTTCGTAGGTGGTCAGCTCTGCCGGCTTCACGCGGTCGGTGGAGTACGCGATGGTCCGCGCCCGCAGGCTCAAGCCGGTCCAGGCGTGGCTGGAAGCGCGATATTGCGCGGGGATGTTGGCGTCGATCACCTTGGAAGTGAACGGCTGCAGAATGCCCATCTGCTCGGCTTGCCAGAGGTTGCCAGCATCGACGGTCAGCAGCAGGTCGGCGGTGGCGTTCTGGCCTTCGGCCTTGATGCGCTGCATCAGCGGCGCTTCCTTGTCGGTGATGAACTTCACCTGCACCCCGGTTTTCTTGGTGTAGGCGTCGAACACCGGCTTGATCAACTCGTCGATACGAGAGGAGTAGACCACCACTTCGTCAGCCGCCTGGGCGGTGGTGCTGGCGATAAGGGTGAGTGCCAGGGCAGTCAGGAGGCGCTTGGGTGCCAACATAGGTGCGGTCTCTCGTAGGAAAAGTGAGCGCAAATGATAAGGACTCACATTTAGCATCTCAACCGAACACTGGCCGGAGGAGTTACGAGATGTTGCACGAGTGCCATTTAAGGTGCGACAGATGGCCTCAGGCCTTGGCCAGATCCGGCAGGTCTCCGGTCAAGCCCAATGCCTGGCGCACAAACAGCGCCTTGGCTTCGGGCATCTGGTCGACCATCTTCAGCCCCGCATTGCGCAACCAGCGCAATGGCAACTGGTCAGCCTGGAACAACCGTTCAAAGCCCTCCATCGCCGCCATCAGCGCCAGGTTGTGCGGCATGCGCCGACGCTCGTAGCGACTGAGCACCTTCACATCCGCCAAGCGCTCACCGCGCTCGCACGCCTTTAGCAGCACCTCGGCCAACACGGCGGCATCGAGGAACCCCAGATTCACCCCCTGCCCCGCCAATGGGTGGATAACGTGGGCAGCATCACCAATCAGCGCCAGGCCTTCGGCGACGTAGCGCTTGGCGTGGCGCTGGCGCAGCGGTACGCACAGACGCGGGTCGGCGCTGACCACGCTGCCGAGGCGCCCTTCAAAAGCGCGCTCCAGTTCGCGGCAGAAACTTTCGTCGTCCAGGGCCATCAGGCGTTCGGACTCACTTGGCGTGGTCGACCAGACGATCGAGCACCAATCTTCCTGGCCATCGCGTACCAGCGGCAGGAACGCCAGCGGACCATGGTCGGTGAAGCGCTGCCAGGCGGTACGCTGGTGCGGCTGGCTGCTGCGTACGCTGGTGACGATGGCGTGGTGCAGGTAATCCCATTCGCGGGTGGCGGTGCCGGTCAGGCGGCGCACAGCCGAGTTGGCGCCGTCGGCGGCGATCACCAGCGGCGCGCGCAAAGTGCGGCCATCGGCCAGGGTCAGCAGCCAGTCATCGCCGGAGCGGCGCATCTGCTCCAGGCGTGCATTGGCCAGCAGGCCCAGGTCGCAGTCGTGCAGGCGCTCAAGCAGGGCGTCCTGGACCACGCGGTTTTCGACGATATGCCCCAGCACCTCGGCATGCACACTGGCCGCCGAAAAGTGGATCTGCCCGGTGCCGCTGCCATCCCACACCTGCATCTCGCCGTAGGGGCTGGCGCGGCGGCTGGCGATGCCATCCCACACACCCAGGCGGTCGAGGATGCGCTGGCTGGCGGCCGACAAGGCGCTCACCCGCGGTTCAAACGGCGCATCGGCGTCGAATGGCTTGACGCTCATTGGGCTGCCGTCGAGCAGCAGCACCTGCAGGCCACTGCCCTGCAACGCCAGCGCCAGGGCGCTTCCGACCATTCCGGCCCCGACAATCAGCACATCTGCGCGCATGTCCATGCTTTATGCCTGTCTCGCTGGCGGCTTGCGCCGCACGTAAAGGGTTTTGTCGACTCGCGCCACCAGGGTGCCGGAGCCGTCGTGAATCTGCACCTTGAGGTGCGGCAAGTATTTCTCGCCGCCCTCGGTCTGCCGTCGCACCTCATCGAGCAAGGCCTGGTCGATGGAGAATTCGGCAAACACCGGGCCTTTGCCCGGCGAGATGAAATCAATGGTCGCGGCCTTGTCCCAGACGATGTAGTCGCGCCCCAGGTTCTCCATCAGCATCAGCATGTAGAACGGGTCGACCATCGAGTACAGGCTGCCGCCAAATTGCGTACCGACGTAGTTGCGGTTGTACCAGCCCAGGCCCATGCGCACCTTCACCTGACGAAAATCAGCGCTCATGTGCTGCACACGGACGCCTGCGCCCAGATACGGCGGATACAGGGTCATGATCCAGCGCAACAACCGCGCCTTGCCCAGGCGCTCCGTCAACCACTTACGCATCGGGACGCGTGCCCAGGCCCATGGCCTGCCGGGCGAACCAGCGCTTGGCCGGCGGCAACAGGTCCAGGCCCAGCAGGCCGAGGTTGCGGCCCATGGCGACCAGCGGCTGGCCGCTGCCAAACAGGCGGGTGACCTGGTCGGAGAAGCCCACGGTCAATTGCTGGTCCAGACGCTGGCGTTCGCGGTAGGCCTGCAAGGTCGCCAGGTCACCCGGCACTTGCGGCCCGGCCAACAGGGCCTCGGCCAGCGCATAGGCATCGCGCAGCGACAGGTTGAAACCCTGGCCGGCAATCGGGTGCAAGCTGTGGGCGGCATTGCCGAGGATCACCAGGTGCGAGCGCACTTGCTCCTCGGCCTCCACCAGGGTCAGCGGATACAAGTGGCGCGCGCCAACCTGTTTCAAGGTGCCCAGGCGATAACCAAACACGCCCTGCAACTCGCTGAGAAAACTGCGTTCATCCAGTTGCGCCAAGCGCTGGGCGTCCATGCCGACGCGAGTCCAGACCAGTGCGCAACGGTTGTCTGCCAGCGGCAGCAAGGCCATCGGGCCTTCGTCGGTGAAACGCTCGAAAGCCTCGCCGTTATGGGCTTCGCTGGGGGTGATGTTGGCGATCAGGGCGCTCTGGTTGTAAGGCCGTTGCTTGACGCCAATGCCCAACTGCTCGCGCAAGCCGGAGCGGCCACCATCGGCCAGTACCGCGAGATCGCACTCGATGACAGTTTCATCGTTGAGGGTCAGGCGGTAGCCGTCGGCCAGCGGTTCCATGCGGCTGACTTCTGCAGGGCAACGCCAACTGATCACGTCCTTGTCCAGGCCTTGCCAGAGGCACTGCCCGAGCCAGGCGTTTTCCACCACATAGCCCAGGGCCGGTACGCCCTCTTCGAGCGCCGACAGGCGCGCGGTAGAGAAGCGCCCACGGTCGGAAACATGGATCTGCTTGATCGGCTCGGCGCGCCGGGAAATGTCTTGCCACACACCCAGGCGCTGGTAGATCTGCCGCGCGCCAAAGGACAGTGCCGAGGAACGTGCGTCGTAGCTCGGCTGGTAGCTGTCGCCGGGGGCAAAGGGTTCGATCAGCACGATCTTCCAACCGCGAGCCTTGGCCCCGGCCTGCAACGCCAGCGCCAAGCTGGCGCCCACCAGGCCGCCACCGATAATCGCCAGGTTGACCCGGCTCATCGGGCGGCCGCCATCAGTGCTTCAATCTCGGCCACGGTCTTGGGCACGCCACCGGTCAGAATTTCACAGCCTTGCTTGGTCACCACCACGTCATCCTCGATGCGCACGCCTATGCCACGCCATTTCTTTGCCACGTTCTGGTTATCCGGGGCAATGTAGATGCCCGGCTCCACGGTCAGGGCCATGCCCACTTCCAGCACCCGCCACTCGCCGCCGACCTTGTACTCGCCCACATCATGCACATCCATGCCCAGCCAGTGCCCGGCGCGGTGCATATAGAACGCCTTGTAGGCTTCGCTGGCGATCAACTCGTCCACGTCACCTTGCAACAAGCCCAGCTTTACCAGCCCGGCGGTGATGACGTGCACCGTCGCCTCATGGGCCTGGTTCCAGTGTTTGTTCGGCGCGATCTGCGCAAAGGCGGCTTCCTGGGAGGCCAGCACCACTTCGTAGATCGCCTTCTGCTCGGCGGAAAACTTGCCGTTGACCGGCCAGGTACGGGTGATATCGCTGGCATAGCAGTCGATTTCACAACCGGCGTCGATCAGCACCAGGTCACCGTCCTTGAGCACCGCATCATTCTGCTGGTAGTGCAGGATGCAGCTGTTGCGCCCCGAAGCGACGATGGAGCCGTAGGCCGGCATCTTCGCCCCGCCCCGGCGGAACTCGTAGTCCAGCTCGGCTTCCAGGCTGAATTCATGCAACCCCGGGCGGCTGGCCTGCATTGCCCGGATATGGGCCGCGCAGGAAATCCGTGCGGCTTCGCGCATGACCTTCACTTCTGCGGCGGATTTATACAGGCGCATGTCGTGCAGCAGATGATCCAGGGCAACGAATTCGTTCGGCGGCTGCGCACCGAGGTGCGCCTTGGAGCGGATCACGTTGATCCACTCCATCAGGTGCCGGTCGAACTCGGCATTGCTGCCCATGGCCGAATACACCCGGTCGCGACCTTCGATCAGGCCGGGCAGGATGTCGTCGATATCGGTGATCGGGAAGGCATCGTCGGCGCCGTATTCGCGAATCGCGCCTTCGGTACCGGCGCGCAGGCCGTCCCACAATTCGCGCTCGGCATTGCGTTCACGGCAGAACAGCACGTACTCGCCGTGAATGCGCCCAGGCATCAACACAATCACTGCCTGGGGCTCGGGGAAGCCGCTCAGGTACTGGAAGTCGCTGTCCTGGCGGTAGACGTGTTCGACATCGCGGTTGCGGATCGCCACGGCGGCGGCCGGCAGGATCGCGATGCTGTTGGGTTCCATCTGCGCCATGAGCGCCTTGCGGCGGCGGGTGTATTCCGCTTTGGGGATATGGATCATGGGCAGGTGGGTTCCCTCTCTTAGTGCAGCGACGGCTTGACTGCTGCGGGTTCAGCAGACTTTTTGGTCTCGGTGAACAGCAGCAGCGGCGCGACGCGCAGGTATTCCATGACTTCCATATAGTCGCCTTCGCCGTCTTCGGACTCTTCCAGGGCGTCTTGCACCTGGGAGATGGCTGCCAGGTCCTGCAACACTTCCTTGGCGTCGGTGCTCAGCTCCAGGCCGCCGGCGTTCACGCCAAAGCCATGGAGGAAGCCCTGGCACCATTGACCCAGTGCAGCAGCACGCTCGGTGAGCGGCGCATCATCGGTTGGCAGCAGCAGGACTACGGTGACGTCATCACCGGTCAGCTCGCCTTTAACCATTTCTTGCAAGCCGATCAACGCGTTGCGCACGTTTTCGGTAGGCTCGGTTTCCAGCAGCTCGGCGACGTCGGCCAGCCAGTTGTCGGCGTCAAAGCCGACACCGGTGCAGCTACGGCCCAGCAGCACGCCATGCAGTTCGGCAGGCGAGCAAGGGTGACCGCTGGAGCTCAGCAGTTTGGAAAAAGCGTCGTACGGGGAATTCTGAATAGGCATGATGAGCTAGGCGCCAGGCGGCGCGATGTCTAGAATGAAGCGCTGTATCCTAGCACCGGCAGACGCACCCGACTATCAAGGGCGTCAGATCGTTTATCCTGCAGTTGCCATTCATCAGACAAATCCAGTGGAACCCTATGGAAGACGCCGACTTGCAAGCGCTGATGGCCAGACTCGAATTGCTAATTACCCGGGTCGAGCAACTAAAGAGTCAAAACGGACTCCTATTAGCTCAGGAAAAGACCTGGCGCGAGGAACGCGCTCACCTCATTGAAAAAAACGAAATCGCCCGGCGTAAGGTCGAGTCGATGATTTCGCGCCTGAAGGCCCTGGAGCAAGACTCATGAGTTCAAGCAATAGCGTCACCGTGCAGATTCTCGACAAAGAGTATTCGATCATCTGCCCCCAGGAAGAGCGCAGCAACCTGGTGAGCGCCGCCCGCTACCTGGATGGCAAGATGCGTGAAATCCGCAGCAGCGGCAAAGTCATCGGTGCCGACCGTATCGCCGTGATGGCCGCCCTGAACATTACCCACGATTTGCTGCATAAGCAGGAGCGCCCTGACGTACAGGCCAGCGGCTCGACACGCGAGCAGGTGCGTGACCTGCTGGAACGTGTGGATCTGGTGCTTTCCAGCGATTCAGACGCACCCAAGGGCTGATTGCCGAGTCTGTTTGGGGTATACTCGCCTCACTCCCTGGCGTGCTTGCCAGTCGGCGATGTCCCGGAGCCGATTCGCACTACCCTGGAAGTTGCACGTTGGGCTGGTGTGCATGTCCGCTAGACGGAAAGCCTTAAAGCCTACTGCTTCTTCCACCTTGAACTTTCGGGTTCAAGGGCTTAGTCGACAGCGGTTCTGTCGGGGAGCCTGAATTCCCAAACTCAATGCCAGTCCCCGGACTGGCATTGTTTTATGAGCCGAACACCATGACCGAACCTGCGCCGCTTTCCCGTCCGCAACTTCGACGCATGTTGCGCAATGCCCGCCGCGCCCTGACGCCGGGCGAGCAGCGCCAGGCAGCTCTTGGCCTGTATCGGCAACTGGCACAGCACCCGCTGTTTCGCCGGGCCAAACATATTGCTTTATACCTACCAACGGATGGCGAAATCGATCCGCGCTTGCTGCTGCGCGCTGCCCAGCGCCGGGGCAAGGCCACCTACCTGCCGGTGCTCAGTGCCTGGCCACGGACCAAGATGGTGTTCCAACGGGTACGTCCCCGGGAAAAACTTGCGCCCAATCGCTTCGGCATTCTTGAGCCACGGGTCAATATCGGGCGCCAGCGCAAGGTCTGGGCCCTGGACCTGGTGCTGCTGCCATTGGTGGGTTTCGATGATGCGGGCGGGCGGCTGGGCATGGGCGGCGGCTTTTACGATCGCAGCCTGGCGTACCTGGCGCGCCGCTCGTCGTGGCGCAAGCCGACGCTGCTGGGCCTGGCCCATGAGTGCCAGAAAGTCAAACGACTGGCGCAGGCCAGCTGGGACGTGCCATTGAATGGCACCGTTACCGATAAGAAGTGGTATATCGCAGAGGGGACGCCGCTGGAATCAACGGCGCCGAAATAGCATCAACGCTTGAAGGTTTGTGGCTGCTGCTGTGCAAATTCAACCGGGGCTTCGGTCTTGTTCGACCACAGGCTTTGCGCATACCCGGTGGTCACGACGCCCAGACCGAACAAAATAACCAAAATCCATAGTAAATCCGGTTTGCGTTTCATCGATTGCCCCCCTTCAGGCCTATCACACACGATGACAGCAACGTTCCAAAGTAGTCCGTTCCAGCTGCGTCAAGCTTAAAATCCCGGCATTCTGCGGTAACGTGAACCAACACGCAAACCTTGACGTCAACCGACCGTCGGTTTGTCATGAAATTGACAGACAACCTGCCCAATCCCCTGCAAAGGAGCAAAACCATGGCCTATTGGCTGATGAAGTCCGAGCCCGATGAGCTGTCCATCAAGGGCCTGGAAAAACTCGGCGAGGCGCGCTGGGATGGCGTGCGCAATTACCAGGCACGCAACTTCCTGCGGGCCATGGCCGTGGGTGACGCGTTCTTTTTTTACCACTCCAGTTGCCCCGAACCGGGGATTGCCGGCGTAGGGAAAATCATTGAGGCGGCTTATCCGGACCCGACAGCGCTGGAAGCTGACAGCCATTACTTCGATGCCAAGGCCACCCCGGAAAAAAATCCATGGAGCGCCATTACAGTGGCGCATGTCGAGACCTTCCCCAACGTTCTCGGGCTGGGCTACCTCAAGCAACAGACGGCCCTGGCCGAACTGCCGCTGGTGCAAAAAGGCAGTCGTTTGTCGGTGATGCCGGTGACGGCCCAGCAATGGGCGGCGGTAATGGCCCTGCGTTAACGCCTAACGGTATTCATTTGACCGGTATCAACGGCTATCGGTTACGATCCCGGCAAACTAGGACGCTAACACCGCAGGATGCACCCATGTCGACGTCACATCGCAGTTCGCACTTCTTTGCCTTTCTCCTGATTCTATTGCTGGTGGCCGCCGGTGGCTTCGGCTACTGGAAGTCCACCCTGGACCGCCTGCCGGAAGGTTTGAACATGGGCAATGGCCGGCTGGAGTCCACCGAAGTGCAGATCGCCACCAAGATCCCCGGCCGCCTGGCTGAAGTGCGGGTCGATGAAGGCGACAAAGTGCTCAAGGGCCAACTGCTGGCGCGTATCGACACCCGCACCTTGGAGGCCCAGCGCTCCCAGGCCGAGGCCGAAGTGCTGCGCGCCAAGGAGAACTTCGCCGCCGCCGAAGCCAACGTGCAATTGCGCCAGAGCGAGAACCTGCTGGCCAGCCAGGAACTCAAGCGCACCCAGGAGCTGTACCGCCGCGGCTTCGCCAGCGCACAGCTGATCGACCAGCAACAGGCACGGCAGAACACCGGCAATGCGGCGGTGACGGCAGCCCAGGCCCAGGTCAATGCGGTCAAGGCCGCCATCGGTGCGGCCCAGGCCCAGGTGGCACAACTGACCAGCGAGATCGAAGACAGCAGCCTGCGCGCGCCCATCGACGGCATCATCCAGTTGCGCCTGGCCGAACCTGGCGAAGTGCTCGGTGCCGGCGGGCGCGTGTTGCTGCTGATAGATCCGAATGACCAGTACATGAACCTCTACCTGCCCGCCTCCGTCACCGGTCGCCTGACCGTGGGCAGTGAAGCGCGGATCGTGCTCGATGCCCTGCCGGATCAACCCCTGCCGGCGAAAATCAGCTTTGTCGCCGCCAAGTCGCAGTTCACCCCCAAAGAAGTGGAAACCCGCGACGAGCGCCAGAAACTGGTGTTCCGCGTCAAACTGCGCCTGACTCAACCGAGCGCCGTGCCCCAGGCCAAGCCCGGCATGCCCGGCGCCGGCTATGTGCGCACCGCCGACCTGGACTGGCCGGCCAACCTGCAATGACCGGGCTGGCGCTGCAGGCCACGGGCATCAACCACCGCTACGGCAAGCAACAGGCGCTGATCGACATCGCCTTCAGCCTGCCGGCCGGTACCCGCTGCGGGTTGATCGGCCCGGATGGCGCGGGCAAGTCGAGCCTGTTGGGCTTGATCGCCGGGGTGAAAAAACTGCAGGACGGTGACTTGCAGGTGCTGGGCGGCTCCATCGAAGACCGCCGCCACCGCAACAGCCTGTACCCGTTGATCGCGTTTATGCCCCAGGGCCTGGGCGGCAACCTCTACCCCGAGCTGTCCATCAGCGAGAACATCCGTTTTTTCGCCACCCTGTTTGGCCTGTCCAAAGCCGATTGCGAGCAGCGCATGCACAACCTGCTGCTGGCCACCGACCTGGCACGCTTCGCCGACCGGCCGGCGGGCAAACTGTCGGGCGGGATGAAGCAAAAACTGGGGCTGTGCTGCGCGCTGATCCACGACCCGGACTTGCTGATCCTCGATGAACCCACCACCGGCGTCGACCCTTTGTCACGCCGGCGCTTCTGGGAACTGGTAGAAACCGTACGCAGCGAACGCCCGCAACTGACGCTGCTGGTGGCCACGGCCTACATGGAAGAAGCCGAGCAGTTCGAGCACTGCCTGATGCTCGACCGCGGCAAGCTGATCGCCGATGGCCTGAGCCGCGAACTGGCGGCGGTCACGCCCAGCGGCAAGCTGGATGAGGCCTTCACCCATTTCCAGGGCGACAGCGCGCACAACAACCAGCCGCTGGTGATCCCTCCTCGGGCAAACGACAACACCGACATCGCCATCGAAGCCCACGACCTGACCCTGCGCTTTGGCGACTTTACGGCAGTCAACAAGGTCAGCTTCGCCATTGGCCGTGGCGAGATCTTCGGCTTTCTCGGCTCCAACGGCTGCGGCAAGACCACCACCATGAAAGTCCTCACCGGGCTGATGCCGGCCAGTGAAGGCAGCGCCACACTGCTGGGCAACCCGGTAAATGCCAAGGACCTGGCGACCCGCAAACGCGTGGGCTTTATGTCCCAGAGCTTCTCGCTGTACGGCGAGCTCAGCGTGCGCCAGAACCTGGTGCTGCACGCACAGCTGTTCGACCTGCCCAAGGCCGACAGCGGCCCGCGCATCGAAGAATTGATTCAGCGTTTTGACCTGGGCAGTGTCGCCGAACAACCCTCCGGCGAGCTGCCCCTGGGTTTGCGCCAGCGCCTGTCCCTGGCCGTGGCGGTGTTGCATCGCCCGGAAGTGCTGATCCTCGACGAACCCACGTCCGGTGTGGACCCCGCCGCGCGCGACGATTTCTGGCGTTTGCTGGTGGAGTTGTCCCGCGAGCAAGGGGTGACGATTTTTCTCTCCACCCACTTTATGAACGAAGCCCAGCGCTGCGACCGCATCTCGTTGATGCACGCCGGCAAGGTGCTGGCCTGCGACACCCCGGACGCCCTGCAGCAACACTTCCACGGCGAGACCCTGGAAGCCGCATTTGTCACCTGTCTGGAACAAGCCCAGGAAGCCCCAGAAGCCGCCGCGCCCAGCGCAACCGTCAGCACACCGACCACGCCGCCAGTCAGCAAGCGCGGCTTCAGCCTGGTCCGCCTGCTGGCAGTGGCCAGTCGCGAAGGCAAGGAATTGTTGCGCGACAAAGTGCGCATGGCCTTTGCCCTGCTCGGGGCGATTTTCATGATGGTGATCTTCGGCTACGGCATTTCCCTGGACGTGGAGAAGCTCGCCTTCGCCGTGTATGACCAGGACCAGACGCCACAAAGCCGCTCCTATCTGGAGGCCTTTCGCAGTTCGCGCTACTTCGCCGAACAGCCGCCGATCAGCGATTCGGCCGAGCTGCACCGGCGCCTGCAACGCTCGGAAATCAAACTCGCCTTGGAGATTCCTCCCGGATTTGGCCGCGACCTGTACGCCGGGCGCCAACCGGCAGTGGCCGCCTGGCTGGATGGCGGCATGCCGTTTCGCGCCGAGACCAGCCGCAACTATGTCGAAGCGGTACACCAGGCCAATCTGCAGCAGTTGGCGGAACTCAACAGCTCCCCGCGAGCCCAGCCCGCCGCCGCCAGACTGGAGACGCGCTTTCGCTATAACCAGGACGTGGTCAGCGTAAATGCCATCGGCCCCGGCGTGATGGCACTGATCCTGGCGTTTATCCCGGCCATGCTCACCGCCCTGGGCATCGTGCGCGAGAAGGAGCTGGGGTCGATCACTAACTTCTACGCCACACCGCTGACCCGCCTGGAGTTTCTCCTCGGCAAGCAGGCGCCGTATCTGGTTATCAGCCTGATCAACCTGGCGCTGCTGGTGGCGATGAACCGCTGGCTGTTCGGCGTGCCGTTCAAGGGCAGTGGCGTGACCCTGGCGTTTGGCGGCCTGCTGTATGTGCTGGCCACCACCAGCATGGGCCTGCTGATTTCTGCGTTCACCCGCACCCAGATCGCAGCGATTCTCGGCACCATGATCATCACCAGCCTACCGACCATCCAGTTCTCCGGGCTGATCGTGCCGCGCTCGTCCCTGGAAGGGGCGGCCGCGCTGATGGGCATGCTGTTTCCCGCCGGCTACTTCCTGGATGTCGCCGTCGGCACCTTTACCAAAGCCCTGGACCTGCGCCAGCTGTGGCCACAGTGCCTGGCGCTGTTCGGGTTTTTCCTGGGGTTCACCGGGCTGAGCCTGGTGATGCTCAAGAAGCAGGAGGCCTGATGCATAAGTTCGCCCATATCATGCGCCTGGGAATCAAAGAGCTCACCAGCTTGCGCCACGACAGCGTGTTGCTGCTGTTTCTGTTCTACGCCTTCACCGTCGCCATTTATATGCCAGCGGCCGGTTCAGTGATTGGCGTGCATAACGCCAGCGTGGCCTTTGTCGATGAAGACCATGGCCAATTGTCACGCCAACTGGCCGAAGCCCTGCAACCACCAGAATTCCAGCCCGCCGTGCCACTGGCCTACGACCAGTTGGATAAGGTCATGGACAGCGGCCAGTACACTTTCGTGATCAACGTGCCGGCCAATTTCCAGGCCGACCTCCTGGCCGGCCGCCAGCCGAGCGTTCAGGTCAATGTGGATGCCACGGCGATGAGCCAGGCCTTTATGGGCGCGGGCTATATCGGGCGGATCTTCCAGCGTGAATTGCTGACCTACAGCGGCCAGGCGGACACCAGCCAGCGCGCACCGGCGACCCTCACCACCCGGGCATTGTTCAACACCAACCTGGAAGGCGGCTGGTTCCTGGCGGTGATCCAGATCGTCAACAACATCACCATCCTCGCCATCGTCCTGACCGGCACCGCGCTACTGCGCGAACGCGAACATGGCACCCTCGACCATTTGCTGGTGCTGCCGCTGACCGCCCTGGAAATCATGCTGGCAAAAATCTGGAGCAACATGCTGGTGGTGGTGCTGTGTACCTGGCTGTCACTGGAAGTGGTGGTCAAGGGCATGCTCGGCGTGCCGCTGGCCGGCTCATTGAGTCTGTTCCTGCTGGTAACCGCGCTGTATCTGTTTGCCAGCACTGCCCTGGGCATCTTCCTCGCTACCCTCGCCCGCTCGACGCCGCAGTTTGGCTTGCTGGCGATCCCGGTGATTATTCCGATGCTGCTGTTGTCAGGCGGCAGTACGCCGCTGGACAGCATGCCCGAATGGTTGCAATGGGTGATGCAGGGCTCGCCATCCACACATTTTGTGAGTTTGAGTGCGGCGATTCTGTTTCGCGATGCGGGGGTGAGCGTGGTGTGGCCGGATTTGCTGGCGCTGGCGGGGATTGGCTTGTTGTTTTTTGCGGTGGCGTTGGCGCGGTTCAGGAAGAGTCTGGCTTCTTGAACTTTCACTTATAAAAATCACTGAGCTTATTAAAAAACAAAATGAAAAACTGTCAATTCTGACAGTAGCCGGCGTTTATCTCTCGTTATTAACTATAACAATCGACCGCAAATTCATTGCATCGAGACTCTCGGGAGAGTAAAAAATGAGCGACATATCAGGCTCGGACAAGAATGGCTCCAGCGACGAAGCCCCCTCAGAAACAATAGAGATTAAGGTCGACCGAAATAACCCCACCAGCGTAACAACAGTGAGAGGTGAATATTCATTACATGGATACAAAGGAGCAATCGAGGTTGAAGCCACTTGGAGTAATGGCATTTACATCATACATGCGCTCCGCTATATGTTTGAACGAGGTGCGGTGACGGGAAAAAACCCTCGTTTCGAGATTCACTCTGTTACCTTCGGCGGCCCGATACTAGCAGTCCACCCTCCACAAGATGGCCAATGGCGCGTTTGGGGGTCGTCAACAAAATACACAACATCTAACACAGTAGACACATTCGAGTTCTACTTTGTCTTCGACGCGCCCCCCGATGGGGTATGGCGAACGGATAGAAAAAGAGTGAAAATCTATATATAAGCCCTATTATAACCAGCAACTTAGTTGCTGGTTTTCCAAACTCATTGAACTCCCGCCTATCCGGACTTGTCTCCACGATCCAGTATAAATTTAGTGGACTCAACCAAAGCAGAAATTCGATATTTGAAGTTATATGCCCCAGTGGGGCGGTACTGGCAAGAGTACCTATAAAGGGCGGCAATTGGCATAGCTGGATATCCTCCGAGGATACCCATGTTTCAAAAGGAAAAACTTATCGTTTTACTTTTATATTCGATAATCCTAGATCAGGCGGAGGCCCCACAATTTCCGTCTCCAAAAGCATAACGTTTGCGATAGAAAAACCTCCACAATAGAAACCAACCGAGCCTCTGAATCTTTATCATCATCGTGCAGAGGCGTTACCCCTCCTGAGGTTGGCGCCAAAGTTCGGGTTGCTGACGGTGACGGCCTTGTGAGC
This sequence comes from Pseudomonas sp. WS 5410, assembly GCF_012985645.1. Lineage (NCBI taxonomy): Bacteria > Pseudomonadati > Pseudomonadota > Gammaproteobacteria > Pseudomonadales > Pseudomonadaceae > Pseudomonas > Pseudomonas sp. WS 5410. Next base: position 28,024 of record NZ_JAAQWS010000008.1, read on the forward strand.
GTCGGTAGCTTCAAGGCCCCATCGCCAACAAGCCGACGCCCACAGGATGGGCGCTACTGGATAATCAGATTGTTAAACAACAAATCCTCAACCACCGGCTTGCCCGTCTCGTCATTCATCACTTGCTGCGTCTGCTTCAACGCTTCCTGACGCAACTTTTCCTTACCCTCGACACTGCCCATGCTCTCGACAGTCTGCTGGGTAAACAACGCCACCAGTTGGTTGCGGATCAACGGCTCATTGGCCTTGATCGCCGCCGCCGCTTCGGGGCCGGTCACGCGCAGGGCCACATCCGCTTTGTACACCCGCAGTTTCGGGCCGCCATCCAGGGCATAGTTGCCCACAAAAGGCGGCGTCAGGCTGTAATAGCTGACCTTCGGCGCTTCGCCTTCCTTGGCTTCTTCGGCATGGGCTGCCATCGGCAACGTCAGGGCCAGCATCAACAGGATCCACGCTTTCACAGTTCATTCCTCACATTCGGTTGCCAGTAGCATAACGCTAGCAAGGCAGAGCACAAGCTTATGGCGACTTATCAGGCCGGGGCATGCTCGTTGACCCGTGACCTTACCCACCTACACTTATCGGCCAATACGCCAAAAGGAATAGTCCGATGAAAGCCGTGCTGTGCAAAGCCTTCGGCCCTGCCGAAACCCTGGTGTTGGAAGACGTCGAAAGCCCGGCGATCAAGAAGAACGAGATCCTGCTGGACGTCCATGCCGCTGGGGTGAACTTCCCGGACACGCTGATCATCGAGGGCAAGTACCAGTTCAAACCGCCCTTCCCGTTCTCGCCGGGCGGCGAAGCGGCTGGGGTGGTCAGCGAAGTCGGGGAAAAGGTCAGCCACCTGAAGGTCGGCGACCGGGTCATGGCGCTGACCGGCTGGGGCAGCTTTGCCGAGCAGGTCGCGGTACCGGGCTATAACGTGCTGCCGATTCCGCCGAGCATGGATTTCAACACCGCCGCCGCCTTCAGCATGACCTACGGCACCTCGATGCACGCCCTCAAGCAGCGTGGCCACCTGGCCGCTGGCGAGACCCTGCTGGTACTGGGCGCGTCCGGTGGCGTGGGCCTGGCTGCCGTGGAGATCGGCAAGGCCATGGGTGCCCGGGTGATTGCCGCCGCCAGCAGTGCCGACAAGCTGGCCGTGGCCAAGGCGGCGGGCGCCGATGAATTGATCAACTACAGCGAAAGCAACCTCAAGGATGAGATCAAGCGCCTGACCGATGGCAACGGTGCCGATGTGATCTATGACCCGGTAGGGGGCGACCTGTTTGACCAGGCCATCCGCGCCATTGCCTGGAACGGCCGTCTGTTGGTGGTGGGGTTTGCCAGCGGGCGTATCCCCGAGCTGCCGGTGAACCTGGCGCTGCTCAAGGGCGCAGCGGTGGTCGGGGTGTTCTGGGGCTCGTTTGCCCAGCGCCAGCCGCAGGATAACGCGGCGAATTTCCAGCAGCTGTTTGGTTGGTATGCCGAGGGGAAGTTGAAGCCGCTGGTGTCGCAGGTGTATCCGCTGGACAACGCGGCGCAGGCGATCAATGACCTGGGGCAGCGCAAGGCAGTGGGCAAGGTGGTCGTGCAGGTCCGCCAGTGATTTGAAATGCAATTTATGTAGGAGCTGGCTTGCCTGCGATGGCGGTGGGTCAGCTACGTCTTTGGTAACTGGTCTACCGCCATCGCAGGCAAGCCAGCTCCTACATTTGATCTTCAGTGCGATGAGGAATCTGATCGCGCCCCATACTTATCTATTAGCGACATGTTCGTAAAAGAACATGCAATTACTCCCGTTTCCTGTGTTTGCAGATAAGAGGCGATGCTATTTTCGGTAACGAAACTGTAACATTCGCATCCGCAGTCAAAACAAGAAATTTGGAGCTCTTGAATGTTTGCTTTCTTTCGTCCTGCCCCCCACCAGGCACCCCTGCCTGAAGAAAAGATCGACAGTACCTACCGACGACTGCGCTGGCAGATCTTCGCCGGTATTTTCTTTGGCTACGCGGGTTACTACCTGCTGCGCAAAAACTTCTCCCTGGCCATGCCGTACCTGATCGACGAGGGTTATACCCGTGGTCAACTGGGCCTGGCCATGTCGGCAATCGCCATTGCCTACGGCCTGTCCAAGTTCCTCATGGGCCTGGTGTCCGACCGCTCCAACCCGCGCTACTTCCTGCCGTTTGGCTTGCTGGTATCGGCCGGGGTGATGTTCATTTTCGGTTTCGCGCCTTGGGCAACCTCCAGCGTGACCATGATGTTCATTCTGCTGTTCATCAACGGCTGGGCCCAGGGCATGGGCTGGCCGCCAAGTGGGCGGACCATGGTGCACTGGTGGTCGCAGAAAGAACGCGGCGGCGTGGTGTCGGTGTGGAACGTGGCGCATAACGTCGGCGGCGGTCTGATCGGCCCGCTGTTCCTGCTGGGCATGGCCTGGTTCAACGACTGGCACGCAGCGTTCTACGTCCCGGCCACCGTGGCCTTGGCAGTGGCGGCGTTTGCCTTCATCACCATGCGCGACACCCCGCAATCGGTGGGCCTGCCGCCGATCGAGAAGTACAAGAACGACTACCCGGAAGGCTACGACGCCAGCCACGAAGACGAATTCAGCGCCAAGGAAATCTTCGTCAAGTACGTGCTGCGCAACAAAATGCTGTGGTACATCGCCTTCGCCAACGTGTTCGTCTACCTGCTGCGCTACGGCGTGCTGGACTGGGCACCGACCTACCTCAAGGAAGCCAAGCACTTCACCGTCGACAAGTCGTCCTGGGCGTACTTCTTCTACGAGTGGGCGGGGATCCCCGGTACGCTGCTGTGCGGCTGGATGTCGGACAAGATCTTCCGTGGCAACCGTGGCCTGACCGGCATTGTGTTCATGGCTCTGGTGACCGTGGCGACCCTGGTGTACTGGCTCAACCCGCCAGGCAACCCGATGGTCGACATGATCGCGCTGTTCTCCATTGGCTTTTTGATCTACGGCCCGGTGATGCTGATCGGCCTGCAGGCCCTGGAACTGGCGCCGAAGAAAGCCGCAGGTACAGCCGCAGGTTTTACCGGCCTGTTCGGTTACCTGGGCGGATCGGTGGCAGCCAGTGCAGCCATGGGCTACACCGTGGACCACTTCGGCTGGGACGGCGGCTTTGTGCTGCTGATCGGCGCGTGCCTGCTGGCCATCGCGTTCCTGATCCCAACCCTGTGGCACACCAATAGCGTCAGCTCGGCACGTTAATCGCCGCGATGCCTTTGGCACATCGCTTGAGCCGCGCCTCCAGATTCTTGTCTGGCATGGCGTGGCTACGCAGGGCGTTGACGGTCTGCTCGACATAATCGCGAGTGGTGCCGTAACGCCCGCAAGCGCTGGCAAACACCTGGTTCAGCACACTGTCGGGCAAGTTACCGGCATAGCTGGGCAGGTGTCGCTCCAGCACAAAACCCAATGCCTGCACCTGATTGCCATCTTCAAGCCGGCAACTGAGCCAGTGTGGCCGATAGGATGGGTAAGGCATCTCGCGCTGCCACAAGGCATAGAGCGAGGCCTCCAGTTGATCTTCCGGCAGGCGGTAAGCAAAGCCGCTGCACGAGCCGCCGCGATCCAGGCCAAACACCAGCCCCGGTAACTCCGGCGTACCCCGGTGCTCGTGGGACCACAGGTACAGGCCCCGATGATAGCCATGGACCCGGGCGCGCAGGCGCTGGGTTGCCGAACACTCAGGGCGCCAGATCAGCGAGCCATAGGCAAACAGCCAGACCGGCCCACCCTTGTGCAGACCCATGGTGGCCTGCATCGAGCTCATCAATTGTTCGTGAGTGAGTTGCGGCCCCAGATCAAGCCGCGGCGGGTAAGCCAATTGCAGAAGTTCGGATTCGAGAACGGTCATGGCAGATCGCTTAGGTCTCCTGTGTACTACCAGTTATAGGTGACTTTACCGTAATAGAACGCGCCGCTGTAACCGTAAGGCGAAAAAGTACTATGGGCCAGGTTGCCGCCACTGCTGGCGGTTGATCACCCCGGCCATCGCGTCAGACCCGTAACGGGCCGACGCACCCTCGCGCAGCATTTCAATATGTCGACCGCTCCCCATACCGCTCCCCTTGCAATCAATACCTTTTAAAAATATGAAAAAGCATAAGCAATAGGCCCCATTCGTCAGGTTCACCGCGCAAAGCCGCGCTATTTTCAGCGCCCGTTCAGCCTTTATGCCCGACGGGACATCAAAATAGCGTCACGTCACGACCCACTTAGCCGCGCATTCACCGACTATCGAGGTCGCACCATGAAAAACCGACTTTCCGGCCTGCTGCTCCTGGCGCAGGCCACCACCGCCCTGGCCGCCGAAGCGCCGGCCAACGACGACAAAGGCTTCTGGTACGCCCAGACCAGCGTCTACACCCGGCACTTTGCGCCGGACCCCGAGCACAATAACCATCAAGACCTGATCGGCCTGGAGCGCAATGACGCTGCGGGGTGGGTGTATGGCGGTGCGATCTTTCGCAACTCGTTTCGCCAACGCTCGTACTACGCCTACGCCGGCAAGCGCTTCGACATGGCCGACTATCCGGTGTATCTGAAACTGACCGGCGGGGCGATCCAGGGCTATCGCGGCAAGTACCGCGACAAGATCCCGCTGAACCGCTACGGCGTGGCGCCGGTGATCATTCCGTCGGTGGGTGCGCACTACGGGCCGGTGGCGGCGGAGTTTGTGTTGCTGGGGTTCAATGCGGCGATGGTGACCACGGGCGTGCGATTCTGACGCCGCACACCTGAGTAGACACAGTTCAATGTGGGAGCGGGCTTGCCCGCGATGGCGGTGTAACAGTGCCAGATTTGTTGGCTGACACTCCGCTATCGCGGGCAAGCCCGCTCCCACAGTTTGATCGGCTTACGAGAATGTTTTCGTAGCGGTCAGGAGCGAGGGGCGTAGGCAAATACGTCAGCGCGCATCTGGTGCGCATCCATCCCGGCATTCACCAGCGCGTCCAGCGTGCCGTAGATCATCGCCGGCGATCCGCTGGCATACACATGCACGGCCTTGAGGTCGGTTATGTCTTCGCACACCGCCTCGTGCAACAAGCCACAGCGCCCTTCCCAACCACACAGGTCGCTGACCACTTTGTGCAGGAACAGATTGGGCAATTGCTGCCACTGTTCCCAATGTTCGACCTGGTAAAAATCCTCAGGACGACGCACGCCCCAGTACAGGTGCACCGGATACTTGAACCCCGTGGCCCGGCAATGTTCGATCAGGCTGTGCATCTGCGCCATGCCGGTGCCGGCCGCGATCAGTACCAGCGGGCCGTCGGGTAGCTCGGCCAGGTGGGTATCGCCAAACGGCAGCTCGACCCGCGCCATCTGGTTACGCTGCAACTGCTCGATCAGGCTGCGGGCGCTGTCTTCGCGTACCAGCACATGCAATTCCAGCTCGCGCCCGGCGTGGGGCGCCGAGGCCAGGGAAAACGCCGACTTCTCGCCGTTTTCGCGCTCGATCATCAGGTACTGGCCAGCGTGGTAACGCACCGCTTTGCCGGCCGGGGCCCGCAGGCGCACGCGCCACACATCGCCACCCAGTTCCACGCACTCGCTCAATTGGCAGGCCAGCGTGCGCACCGGCAACTCCCCCGGCGCCAGCACGCCATCCCACAGCACGATGCAATCCTCCAGCGGCTCGGCGATGCAGGTGTAGAACTCGCCATGGTCACGCACCTCGCCGGCCTGTTGCACCCGGCCCTCGACCAACAGCGCCGCGCACACATGGCACACACCGTTACGGCACGCCTGCGGGCAGTCGTAGCCCAGGCGCCGCGCACCTTCAAGAATCCGCTCGCCCGGCTGCAAGTCGAGGACCGCGCCGGAAGGTTGCAGGGTTACACGCATCAATCTATTCCCAATTCTTTCCACATCGCATCGACACGCGCCGTCACGGCTTCATCCTTGACGATCACCCGGCCCCACTCACGGGTGGTTTCACCCGGCCATTTATGGGTGGCATCCAGGCCCATCTTCGAACCCAGGCCCGACACCGGCGAGGCGAAGTCGAGATAGTCGATGGGTGTGTTATCAATCATCACCGTGTCGCGCTTGGGGTCCATGCGCGTGGTAATCGCCCAGATCACGTCGTTCCAGTCCCGGGCGTTGATGTCGTCGTCGGTGACAATAACGAACTTGGTGTACATGAACTGTCGCAAAAACGACCACACACCGAGCATCACGCGCTTGGCATGGCCCGGATACGACTTCTTCATGGTCACGATGGCCATGCGGTACGAGCAGCCCTCGGGCGGCAGGTAGAAGTCGGTGATTTCCGGGAACTGCTTCTGCAGGATCGGTACGAATACCTCGTTCAGCGCCACGCCGAGAATCGCCGGCTCATCCGGCGGCCGGCCGGTATAGGTGCTGTGGTAGATCGGTTTGACCCGGTGGGTGATGCGCTCGACGGTGAACACCGGGAAGCTGTCGACTTCATTGTAGTAGCCGGTGTGATCGCCGTAAGGGCCTTCATCGGCCATCTCGCCCGGATGAATCACGCCTTCGAGGATGATTTCGGCGGTGGCCGGCACTTGCAGGTCGTTGCCACGGCATTTCACCAGTTCGGTGCGATTGCCGCGCAACAGGCCGGCGAAGGCGTATTCGGACAGGCTGTCGGGCACCGGCGTCACGGCGCCGAGGATGGTGGCCGGGTCGGCCCCCAGGGCCACGGAAACCGGGAACGGCTGGCCGGGGTGCTTCTCGCACCACTCACGGAAGTCGAGGGCGCCGCCACGGTGGCTCAGCCAGCGCATGATCACCTTGTTGCGGCCAATCACTTGCTGACGGTAGATCCCCAGGTTCTGGCGGTCCTTGTTCGGGCCTTTGGTGACGGTCAGGCCCCAGGTGATCAGCGGGCCGACGTCGCCGGGCCAGCAGGTCTGCACCGGGAGCATCGCCAGGTCGACATCATCACCTTCGATGACCACTTCCTGGCAGACCGCGTCCTTGACCACCTTGGGCGCCATGGCAATGATCTTGCGGAAGATCGGCAGCTTCGACCACGCGTCCTTCAGGCCTTTGGGCGGCTCGGGCTCCTTGAGGAAGGCCAGCAGCTTGCCGATCTCGCGCAGTTCGCTGACCGACTCGGCCCCCATGCCGAACGCCACCCGGTCGGGCGTGCCGAACAGGTTGCCCAGCACGGGGATATCAAAGCCTGTGGGGTTTTCGAACAGCAGCGCCGGCCCCTTGTTACGCAGGGTGCGGTCGCAAATCTCAGTCATTTCCAGGACCGGGGAAACCGGCACCTGAATACGTTTCAACTCTCCGCGCTGCTCAAGTTGCTGCACGAAATCCCGAAGATCCTTGAATTTCATTAACCATGCCACCCGTAAAATAGGCGTACATCGTACCTGCTCTGAGGGCGGCTGGCAGCCCTATCGACGGCGCAATTGCCCACCAGCTGTGGTTAAAGATTTCAGGCAAAAAAAATGGCGCCCCTGGGGGCGCCATTCTTTCGGACCTGAAACGTCGTATTACTTACGTTTCATCGACAGGAAGAACTCGTCGTTGGTCTTGGTGGTTTTCAGCTTGTCGATCAGGAACTCGATGGCTGCCACTTCGTCCATCGGGTGCAGCAGCTTGCGCAGGATCCACATGCGCTGCAGTTCGTCGTCGGCGGTCAGCAACTCTTCGCGGCGGGTGCCGGAGCGGTTGATGTTGATGGCCGGGAACACACGCTTTTCAGCGATGCGACGGTCCAAAGGCAGTTCCATGTTGCCGGTACCCTTGAACTCTTCGTAGATCACTTCGTCCATCTTCGAGCCGGTTTCAACCAGCGCGGTGGCGATAATGGTCAGCGAGCCGCCTTCTTCGATGTTACGCGCGGCGCCGAAGAAACGTTTCGGCTTCTCCAGGGCGTGGGCATCGACACCACCGGTCAATACCTTGCCGGAGCTCGGGATCACGGTGTTGTAGGCACGGGCCAGACGGGTGATGGAGTCGAGCAGGATCACCACGTCCTTCTTGTGTTCGACCAGGCGCTTGGCCTTCTCGATCACCATTTCGGCAACCTGCACGTGGCGGGTTGGCGGTTCATCGAACGTCGAGGCAACCACTTCGCCGCGCACGGTGCGCTGCATTTCGGTGACTTCTTCCGGACGCTCATCGATCAGCAGCACGATCAGGTGAACTTCAGGATTGTTACGCGCGATGTTCGCTGCAATGTTCTGCAGCATGATGGTCTTACCGGCTTTCGGCGGTGCGACGATCAGGCCACGCTGGCCTTTGCCGATCGGGGCGCACAGGTCGATCACACGACCGGTCAGGTCTTCGGTGGAACCGTTACCGGCTTCCATCTTCATGCGCACGGTCGGGAACAGCGGCGTCAGGTTCTCGAAGAGAATCTTGTTCTTCGCGTTCTCAGGACGATCGAAGTTGATCGTGTCGACCTTGAGCAGGGCGAAATAACGCTCGCCTTCCTTTGGAGGACGGATCTTGCCAACGATGGTGTCACCGGTGCGCAAGTTGAAGCGACGGATCTGGCTCGGCGAGACGTAGATATCGTCTGGGCCGGCGAGATAGGACGCGTCTGCAGAGCGAAGGAAGCCGAAGCCGTCCTGGAGAATCTCCAGCACGCCATCACCGGAGATTTCCTCGCCGCTTTTCGCGTGCTTTTTCAGCAGGGAGAAAATCACGTCCTGCTTGCGCGAACGGGCCATATTTTCTATGCCCATTTCTTCGGCCAGTTGGAGCAGGTCGGTAATCGGCTTTTGCTTGAGTTCAGTCAGATTCATATAGGAATGACGTAATCATTTATAGAGGGGGGGAATTAAGCTTTTGGCTTAATGAGGCCGCGCCGCAGAGAAGGCGACAGGATCGCGTACTAATCGAAAGGAATGCGTCGGCGACGGCTTGCAGGGGGCAGTGGAGAAACCAGTGCGGGGCCGAATGTACCACCTGAATTTCAGAGCGTCTAGCCCTGCTTTACGAAAAAGCCCCGCAATTTGCGGGGCTTTTTGACGACGTTTAGATGTTGGCGTCGAGGAATGCAGCCAATTGCGACTTGGACAGTGCGCCGACCTTGGTCGCTTCGACGTTGCCGTTCTTGAACAACATCAGCGTCGGGATACCACGCACGCCATGCTTGGCCGGGGTTTCCTGGTTCTCGTCGATGTTCAGCTTGGCAATGGTCAGTTTGCCTTCGTAGGTGGTTGCGATGTCGTCCAGGACCGGAGCGATCATTTTGCAAGGACCGCACCACTCAGCCCAGTAGTCAACCAGCACCGGGCCCTGGGCCTGCAGTACTTCGGCCTCAAAGGTCGCGTCGGTGACGTGCTTGATAAGATCGTTGCTCATGGATGTCTCCGGGTTGTAAGCAAAAAAAACGTTGCCCATCATAGCCGCCCTTCCTGCGTTCAGGAAGCCGCTGCTGATTGACTCTTGCTATGGAGCGTCATCATTTTGGATATGGCGGGTTCAAGAGGCCGTCGGAGTCACAAAGGCTATTCCCGTGCGCAACGCAGCGTTACGCACGTGTTCCTGCATAGCTTTGTGCGCCGCCGCGCTGCTGCGCCGGGCCAGGGCCCGGAGGATCTTGCGATGCTCCTGCCAGGTTTCCATCGCCCGTTCCGGTCGGATGAACGGTAGCTTCTGACTTTCCAGAAACACCTCGGCACTGGCGCTGAGGATGCTCATCATCGCCTGATTGCCACTGGCCAACAGGATGCGCTGGTGGAACGCGAAGTCCAGCCGCGCAGCGGCCTCGAAATCCCCGGCCTTGAGTTCCCGGCGCATGGCCTGGACATTGTCTTCGAGCCCATCCAGTTCCTCGGTGGTCAGGGTCATGGCCGCCAGCCCCGCCGCAAAGCCCTCCAGGGCATAACGCAATTGGAAGATATCCAGGGGGCTTGCCTGCGCCGTAAAGGGCCAGGCCACCCCGCTCATGTCGGCCGTCGGTGGCGCTTGCACAAACACGCCTTTGCCCGGCTGCACGCTGACCAGCCCCAGTGCACTGAGCGAAGACAAGGCCTCGCGCAACGAGGCCCGACTGACCCCCAACTGCAATGCCAGGTCGCGCTGGGAAGGCAGTGCATCACCTGGCCCGAAGCCCCGTTGCTTGATCAGTTTGCGGATGGCTTGCAAAGCCGCTTCCGGTACGGCTTGGGCGATGGAATTCATAAAAAACTCAAGATTTCGGTCAACAGTGAGGCTAGTTGTAAATCTATTCTCGCTGGCCGGCAAGCCACGCCCCAAAGGGGCTCGCCGGGTTTTGCGGGCGCTCGAAAAGGGTGCGTAATCGCTTCTGACTGTTCAGACCAGTAAGACCGCTGTACACCTGTAAAACCCTGCCTTGCAGCCGCTTTGGCGCGGCATGGCATGGGCTGTGCAGTGGCAAAACTCAGAAAATCCCTTCGCCCTTTTCGGAGAGTTGCCATGACCAAGCGTTGCAGCGCCCTGCTCACTGCCTTGTTTGCCAGCCTGATGCTCAGCCAGACGCCAGCCCAGGCCAATGGCCTGGACGATATCGTCGCCCGTGGCACCCTCAAGGTCGCAGTGCCCCAGGACTTCCCGCCCTTCGGCTCGGTCGGCCCCGATATGAAGCCGCGCGGCCTGGACATCGACACCGCAAAACTGCTGGCCGAGCAGCTCAAGGTCAAACTGGAACTGACCCCGGTCAACAGCACCAACCGCATCCCGTTCCTGACCACCGGCAAAGTGGACCTGGTGATTTCCAGCCTGGGCAAGAACCCGGATCGCGAGAAGGTCATCGACTTCTCCAAGGCCTACGCGCCGTTCTATCTCGCCGTGTTCGGCCCGCCTGAGGCGGCGATTGCGACCCTGGACGATCTCAAGGGCAAGACCATCAGCGTGACCCGCGGTGCCATCGAAGATATCGAGTTGAGCGCCGTCGCCCCCAAGGAAGCCACGATCAAGCGCTTCGAGGATAACAACTCGACCATCGCCGCCTACCTCGCCGGCCAGGTGGACCTGATCGCCAGTGGCAACGTGGTGATGGTGGCGATCAGCGAGCGCAACCCCAAGCGGGTGCCGGCGTTGAAAGTCAAACTCAAGGATTCGCCGGTGTATGTCGGCGTGAACAAAAACGAGCCGGCACTGCTGGAGAAGGTCAACCAGATCCTGGTCGCCGCCAAGGCTGACGGCAGCCTGCAAAAGAACGCGATGCAGTGGCTCAAAGAACCATTGCCTGCCGATCTCTGAAGCGGAGCTGATTGATGGCCTATCAATTCGACTTTGTGCCGGTGCTGGCCAATACCGACCTGTTGTTGCGCGGCGCGCTGTTCACCCTGGAGCTGACAGCCATCGGCGCCCTCCTCGGCGTGGCCCTGGGCATCGTCGGCGCCGTGGTGCGGGCATGGAAAATCCAGCCGTTCTGCTGGCTCTTCGGGGTGTATGTCGAGTTGATTCGCAACACGCCGTTTCTGGTGCAGTTGTTCTTTATCTTCTTCGGCCTGCCTTCACTGGGAGTACAGTTTTCCGAATGGCAGGCCGCAGTACTGGCGATGGTGATCAACCTGGGGGCCTATTCCACGGAGATCATCCGCGCCGGGATCCAGGCGATCCCTCGTGGGCAGCTGGAGGCCGCGGCAGCGCTGGCGATGACCCGCTTTGAAGCGTTCCGCCATGTGGTGCTGCTGCCGGCGCTGGGCAAGGTCTGGCCGGCCCTGAGCAGCCAGATCATCATCGTGATGCTTGGCTCGGCGGTGTGCTCGCAGATCGCCACTGAAGAGTTGAGTTTTGCCGCCAACTTTATTCAATCGCGCAATTTCCGCGCCTTTGAAACCTATGCCCTGACCACGCTGGTGTACCTGTGCATGGCGTTGATGATCCGCCAGTTGCTCAATTGGATCGGTCGCCGCTATGTGATGAGGAACAGCCGATGAGTGATTTTTCGTTCTGGGACATCGTGCGCAACCTGCTGACCGGCCTGCAATGGACCCTGCTGCTGTCGCTGGTGGCGTTTGTCGGCGGCGGGCTGATTGGCCTGCTGGTAATGACCCTGCGCATCAGCAAAAAGGCGCTACCGCGCAATATTGCCCGGACCTATATCGAACTGTTCCAGGGCACACCGCTGCTGATGCAACTGTTCCTGGTGTTTTTCGGCATCGCCTTGCTGGGGATTGATATCTCGCCGTGGCTGGCCGCCGCGATTGCCCTGACCCTGTTTACCAGCGCCTACCTGGCCGAGATCTGGCGCGGCTGTGTCGACTCCATCGCCCACGGGCAGTGGGAAGCCTCCGCCAGCCTGTCCCTCAACCCTTATGAGCAACTGCGCTACGTGATATTGCCCCAGGCCCTGCGAATTGCCGTGGCGCCGACGGTGGGGTTCTCGGTGCAGGTGGTCAAGGGCACAGCGGTGACCTCGATCATCGGCTTCACCGAACTGACCAAGACCGGCGGCATGCTCGCCAATGCCACCTTCGAGCCCTTCATGGTCTACGGCCTGGTGGCGCTCGGGTACTTCCTGCTCTGCTACCCCTTGTCCCTCAGTGCCCGCTACCTGGAAAGGAGACTGCATGCCTCTGCTTAGAATATCCGCGCTGCATAAGTATTACGGCGATCACCATGTGCTCAAGGGCATCGACTTGAGTATCGAGGAAGGCCAGGTGGTGGCAATCATCGGCCGCAGCGGCTCGGGAAAATCCACGCTGCTGCGCACCCTCAACGGCCTGGAGTCGATCAACGACGGGGTGATTGAGGTCGACGGCGAATACCTCGACGCGGCCCGCGCCGACCTGCGCAGCCTGCGGCAAAAAGTCGGCATGGTGTTCCAGCAATTCAACCTGTTCCCCCATTTGACCGTGGGTGAAAACGTCATGCTCGCGCCCCAGGTCGTGCAAAAAGTCGCCAAGGCCAAGGCTGCGGAGCTGGCCCGGCAGATGCTGGAGCGGGTCGGCCTGGGGGAAAAGTTCGATGCATTCCCCGATCGCCTGTCTGGCGGCCAGCAGCAACGGGTGGCGATCGCCCGCGCGCTGGCGATGTCGCCCAAGGTGTTGCTGTGCGATGAAATCACCTCGGCGCTGGACCCTGAACTGGTCAATGAAGTCCTCAGCGTGGTGCGCCAACTGGCCAAGGACGGCATGACCCTGATCATGGTCACCCATGAAATGCGCTTTGCCCGTGAGGTCGGCGACAAGCTGGTGTTCATGCATCAGGGCAAGGTGCATGAAGTCGGCGACCCGAACGTCCTGTTTGCCCAACCGCGCACGCCCGAATTGGCTAACTTTATAGGCTCGGTGGAACAACCAGGCTGAGGCTTCAGGCGCCGGGTACCCATTCGAAACTGCCCTGCCCCTCGAAGGCCGTTTCGTCACGCACTGCCAGCCCGACCGCTGGCACAAAGGTCTCGATGTTCACCAGCGCTGTAAATCGGCGCCCGTGTATCGGGGCGCCGCCTGCCCGTGCGACCAGCGTCTGGCCGGGCAACAACTGTCCGCTTGGCGGCTCTCCCGACACCCGCAACTCCACCGCCTGCCCATCCACCTGAGGATGCTGCAGGCTCAGGGTGAAATAGCCTTGGCGGCCGAACCGAAAACCTTTCGACCCGGCAGACACCCCCGTGAAACGCAGGGCCATGGGTGCCGACTCGGCACAGGCGATGTTCAGTTGCAGCGTGCGTTTCCCCAGGGCCAACTGGTCTCCCGCCCGCTCCGCGCTGCGGATCAAACCGTAGTCGACCCGGGGCTGGCTCAAGGACATACGGCATTCACCCGCCAGCGCTTCCTCCGGCATCAGCCCCGCCCACAGCAGAACGCTGCACAGAGCGAGGCCAGGCCCAAAGCGGTTCAGGGATTCACTGCGCACGGCAGACTGCCGAACCTGTTTCGTAGAGTTTGTCGTCATCGGTTTCTGGCTCAGGGTTGAGTTGCAATACACAGGAGGTTGAATCCGGCAGGGAGACGCTCAGGGTTTGCGACTCGTCCAGATTGTTCAGGAACACCATGCCCTCACCCACCACGCTGGTCAGGAAGGCATTGCCCGGGCCGAATACCGAGGCCCCTTGAGGCAAGGGGCGCCCTTGCTCGTCACGCACTTCCAGCAGCAGGCGGCGCACTTTCACCACCTCGAAATCAACGGTATTGAAGGATCCACGACCCGCCGTGAGTGCCTTGGTGCCGTTTTTCAGGTCGACACGCTTGGGCAGGGAGCGGGTCTGCACCTCAACGTTACTGTTGAGGTAGGCCGGCAAACCGGCGATCACCGCCTGCCCGCGATAATCGGTCCAGACCGGGCCCTGGGGGGTCGCGACCTTGACCGCGCCAACATCGCCCACCGAGACGATGCCAAAGGTGTCCTGGACGGCGTAGGGCGAGAACGTCACACCGCGTTCATGGGCCACCACGCCGCCCTGCAATTGCCCGGTGTAGCTGGTACTGAAAGAGTCGCGACGCATGCCCAAGCCAACCTGGGTGTAACGCGGTATGGCATTTACCCGGCCTTGAACCGACTGATCACCACTCGTCTGCTCCCGGGCAACACCCACCTCATAATTCACATAGTCGTTCACCCGATCACTGAACGCGCTGCCGAACTCCACCTCGCCCCCGCGCCGGCTGGCATAGGAAGTGACACGACGTTCGCCGCCAAATGGCATGGTGACTTGCAATCGCAGCGACAGCCCTGTCTCGAGAGCATCATTGCGCTCGTGGCGGCGGATATTCCGCTCCTTGCGCGGTCGAGCCCCACCCACCCGGGAGTCGGCGATCAACGACACCTGGGTGCCACTGAAGTCTCGGTTCCAGGAGGCAAAGACATGTTCAGCCGATTGCCCGTCAAATTGCGCACTGTGCGAGTAGCTGATGGAGAAGCCACCCAGCAGCGGGTCAGCCCAGCTCAGGCCCAGGGTGTATTGGTTCTTGAAGCGCGCGTCCAGGTCGTCGCGGGCGCTCGACAGCCCGGCCTCCGTGACTTCGCGATACCCCCGCGTCTGGCGTGTAGCGCTGAGGTTGGCCTCAAGGCTGGCAGACAGCGGGCTACTCAATGAAATGGAGCTGCGAGCGCCGTTGACATTGCCTGAACCATCGCGAGACAGGTTGTGACGCCCGCCCACTGCCAGCCGCTGGAAAAAAACGCTGCTCCATGTTCCGCCCGCGGCCTGGTACTCGTCAGTGCTCAATAGGCCAAAACCCAGCGAAGAACTGCGCCCAAGGCCCCAGGTACCACTGGCCATCGCCACCACCGGGGGCTCCCGCTCGTCCAGCGTTGCGCCCCGCACCTTGCCCATGGAAAAGAAGTAGCCCGGCACCACCGGCACACTCGCGCCAAAGGACGCCGCAGGTACCCTGAAGCTGTGCCCACCGCCACGGGTGCCAATCACGTTCACCTCCAGGTCGCTGGTGCCATTGAGCAACGGCAGGTCAGTCAGGGAGAAAGGGCCTTCCGGTACCAGGGTGGTATGGATCAACACCCCTGACTGGCGCACCTCCACCCTGGACGGGCTGCGAGCCAGCCCTTCGACCACCACCGCGCTGCCGCCGGCCGCGCGCGACTGCCCATCGGGGAACAGTTGCAGGCCGGAGAGCTGCAGCCCGCCGAACACCGGGTTGTTGCTGGAGATCTGCCCCACCTGAAAGGTCGAGCGCAGGCCCGCGAAATCGCGCTGGGCGTAGGCGTTCACATGCTCGCTGCTGGCCTTGCCATTATCGGAGATATAAAACTGGCGACTGCGCACAATCCAGTTGCCCAGGTTGAACCCCGCCTCGGTATAGGCGGAGACGGAGCGGGAAGAGCCACTGTTGAAACGATCCTCAAAACCCTGCACGTCGTAGTTGAACAAGGCCGCCATGCCACCCTGGGAAGCATTGCCCCCGCCCCATTCAAACTCGCGCATCGACTGGGTGGGCACCACCAGGGAGACTTCATCGCTGCCAGGGCTCAGCCGCACAAGGGTCGCCGGGTACTCACCGACAAAATCATGGCACGCCTGATCGCGCGCGATGCCCTGGCGAGTGACCATCGCCGGGACGCGCAGCCCGGCCTTTTCCAGCAGGCCGGGGGTGAAACACAGCTGCCCTTCATAGTCGAAACGCGCTTCCACCAAGCCCAGTGGGTTGCCGTTGACCCGCAACCCGACCACATGGACGCCCTCGCGAAAGCGCGCCGCACTGCGAAAATAATGGGCAACCTTCGGGTCAATACCGTTCGCAGAGAGTACGGCAAGATCAAACCCCTCTCCCAGCTCCAAGGCATGGGCAGGCCCGCTGCACAGTGAGGCCAGCCCGATGACAATGCCCGAGCCATACGCCAGGGAGCCCGGGGCCCGGAAGAACGATGCGGACTGATTGAAACAACCGGCTTTGTCGACAGTTCTCATAGCTCGATCAACCCGCCTCGACAACAACGGGAGCCTGGTAGACGGAGGTCGAATAGCCGTAGACCGTCGCCGGTTGAATCTCGACGGCATTGACCCCTGCGACATTGCCCTCGACCGTGGTCCAAAGCGTTTCGCCAGGCAGCACATAGGTGCGCGACAATATTGCCGGGCGCTTGGCCGGCAGCAGCTGCACCTGTAAGCCCAAGCGGACAACGTAGGCACTGTCGTTCTGCACGGCCAGGCGATTGCCTTGCAGGGTCCACTTGAGCAACTTCCAGGGCTCTTCAAGCCGCGGCAAACCCTGGGGGTGCAGGATCAGCGGCAGGTCCTGGCGAATGGTGATACCAATGGTCGCACGCCCTTCGGCCCTGGCCTGGGGAATCCCTTCAAAAGTGACCCGCTTCAAGCGTTGAGTCTTGAGTGGTTCCTTGAGTGTTGCGATAAAGCGCACTAGTTGTGTTTCGCCAGGTTCCACGCGCGCAATCGGCGGCGTAACAATCAATAATGGTTCCGGGTCTTCAGCAAGATTTTGAATGACCGAATGTAATAAAGCCGGACCGGCATCGGTATTCTTGACATTAATAGTCGCCTCGCCATTTTCTTCATAAAGAATTACAACAGATGTTTCAGGCTCCATACCGTCAGCCAGTACGTTGCCATGTAGTAGCAGAGAAAGACTTACGCCCCCTAGCAGGGCAGTAACTGTATTGAAAAGAAAACTCATCAAGTTCTACCCACACACAATTTAAGAGACCGTCAATACACCCAGGACTGTAAGCAGCCCGCACGCAGTCGCAACAGCTAGTTACGACTGCAGTGCGGATTTACTACCTGTTTAGATACGAGTAACGACTAAGGTGGCAAGGCCGTTCAAAGGAACATCCTTGCTCAGGTCCAGGGCGCTGCCCCGGTTGATGACGGCCTTGACGTTGATCGTGCCGCTGACAACGTTGACCAGTGCTGGAACCGGGCTGGTGGTGCGGCTCCAGGAGTGCTGGTACGGGAACTTGTCGACCCGGCCATCGGCGCTATACATCCAGGCTGCGACAGAGCTGGTCCTTTTGAGCGGTAGCAGGCTGGCACCGGCGCTGGACAGGTTCGAAAGCCTGACCGAATAGCCACCGGTACGCCGGCCATCCACCGCACCCAGGCCAAAGTTCTGGGATTCGGCGAAGCCGGTTCCCAGGATACCCGCAACGGTGCTGGCCGCCTGCGTGTCAGATACCGACAGCGCCATCTGCGTAGCCGCGGTGCCGCAGTTCACGGACAGCGGCAGGGTTTTCTCCTGCAAGGGGTTGAAAGCATTTGGCAAGATAGAAGCTGCACTGATCTGACCATAATCAATGACGCCGCTGCTGATACTGACAGTGCAGGGCGCTGGCTTGATAGTACCAATGACCCTCAAGTTCCCCGAACCACTTGTATCGGCGTGTGCAACCACGCTTGCGGCCAAACAGACAACACCCATTACCAAACCAGATATTTTTTTCATGCTGAACCTGTCACTAGAAGTTATCAGGTGCCTTTATTCCTACCCGGGCAATTGCATTGCCCAACATCCCGCCGTCCGTGACAAATGAGCTGTAAATAAATAACACCAAGGCAGAATTGCCGAGTGACAGTCTCTCCCGCATGCACCCCACTAAAGAATAAGACAATACCCTGATTACTGTCAGAACTATAAAAAACAATCGTCGCCTTAACCCAACTCAAGAGTAGTACCAAACAAATAACCAATGGGTATAACTGATCTTAAGATGTAGGTTAAATCAAGAGAAGTTTCCAAATTTTGAAATTCTACTGTTTCCCATAGATCCTACGGAATAATTACAAGGAACCAATGGAGCCCCCCTACATTCCCTACAAACCTGTGTCCCGAACCTCCGTAGGAGAACTCCTCTGCGCACTACGCGTTGGCGTCAGCGTTTGATCGTGGCACGATGGCGAGGTTATCGACCGAGATCCCCTACCCATGCCGCAATCCCAAGCCAAGAATCTGTCCCTGATCGCCGCCATCGACCTGGGCTCCAACAGCTTTCACATGGTCGTGGCCAAGGCCCAGAACGGTGAGATCCGCATCCTTGAGCGGCTCGGCGAAAAGGTACAACTGGCTGCCGGAATCGACGACGAGCGCAAGCTCAACGAAGAATCCATGCAGCGCGGGCTCGATTGCCTCAAGCGTTTTGCCCAACTGATCAACGGCATGCCCCAGGGCGCCGTGCGCATCGTCGGCACCAACGCGTTGCGCGAAGCGCGTAACCGCGGCGAATTCATCCGCCGTGCCGAGGAGATCCTCGGGCACCCGGTAGAAGTGATTTCCGGCCGTGAAGAAGCACGCCTGATCTACCTCGGCGTCTCCCACACCCTGGCCGACACCCCCGGTAAGCGCCTGGTGGCCGACATTGGCGGCGGCAGCACCGAGTTCATCATCGGCCAGCGCTTCGAGCCGTTGCTGCGCGAAAGCCTGCAAATGGGTTGCGTCAGCTACACCCAGCGCTATTTCAAGGACGGCAAGATCACCCCGGCCCGCTACGCCCAGGCGTACACGGCGGCGCGGCTGGAGATCATGAGCATCGAACACGCCCTGCACCGCCTGACCTGGGATGAAGCCATCGGCTCATCCGGCACTATCCGCGCCATCGGCCTGGCCCTGAAGGCCGGCGGCCATGGCACCGGTGAGGTGAATGCCGAAGGCCTGGCCTGGCTCAAGCGCAAACTGTTCAAACTTGGGGATGCCGAGAAGATCGACTTCGACGGCATCAAGCCCGACCGCCGGACCATCTTCCCTGCAGGCCTGGCAATCCTCGAAGCCATCTTCGACGCCCTCGAACTGCAACGCATGGACCATTGCGATGGTGCCCTGCGTGAAGGCGTGCTCTACGACCTGCTGGGCCGCCATCACCACGAAGACGTGCGTGAACGCACCCTGGGCTCGCTGATGGAGCGTTACCACGTCGACCTGGAACAGGCGGCGCGGGTCGAGCGCAAAGCGTTGCATGCCTTCGACCAGGTCGCTGCAGATTGGGAATTGGAAGACGGGGTCTGGCGTGAACTGCTGGGCTGGGCCGCCAAGGTCCATGAAGTAGGGCTGGATATCGCCCACTACCATTACCACAAACACGGCGCGTACCTGATCGAGCACTCCGACCTGGCAGGGTTTTCGCGCGAGGACCAGCAGATGCTGGCGCTGCTGGTGCGCGGCCATCGCCGTAACATCCCCAGGGACAAGTTCGCCGAATTCGGCGCCGAGGGCATCAAGCTGATTCGCCTGTGTGCCCTGCTGCGCTTTGCGATCCTGTTCCACCACATTCGCGGCACTCAGCAGATGCCGCAAGTCACCCTGCGCGCCAACGGCGACAGCCTGGATGTGGTGTTCCCTAAAGGCTGGCTGGATGAGAACCAACTGACCCAGGCGGATTTCGCCCAGGAAGCCGAGTGGCTGACGCGAGTGGGCTTCAGCCTGAATGTGCACTAACCCCTAGACGCTCTCGGACGACACCGGCGCCCCCGGCAGGAACGCCGGCTCACGAATAGCCTGCGTGGCCTGTTCATAACCATAGGCGACCGAGAGCAGTGTGGCTTCACTGTTGCCCGTACCGTAAAAGTGCAGCGCGGTCGGCATACCCTCATCATCCATGCCCGAGGGCACCGAGATGCCGGGGTAACCGGCGGCGGCGGCAAAGTAGTAACTGTCGGCGCGAAAGTTCGACACGATGGCATCGAGGCGGTGTTCGCTCAGCGGCTTGTCGAGGGTGCCTTTGAAAATCGGCAGAACGGCCGCCCACAGTTGCTCGCGCTGCTCATCCGTCACGTCCAGGCTGTTGATGTGCTCCAGCAACGCCTGGTCCGGTTCCCCGGCTTGCTTGTCGCGCTCGTTGAAGGCAATCAGTTCAGCCAGCGACTTCACTGGCAGCCCTTCCCGGGCGGCCAGGTAGCTGTCCAGGTTTTGCTTGATCCCGGCCAGCAGCGCGTCACTGTATTGATCGTAAGCCTCACGTGAGACACCCGCGTCCAGCCTGCCTATCGGCACCATGACTGCCCCCTTGGCCCCGAGCATCGCGATCGCGTCTTCGAAGTGCTTCCGGTCCGCACGCAGGGCCGGGTCCCTGGCGTCTTCAGGCGACAGCACCGGCAGCGGCGTGTAGCCAATGCGCTTGCCCTGCAAGGCATCCGGTGTGAGCCCGGCGGTGTAGGCCGTTGTTTCGGTCATGGCATTGAGTGCTTCGCCAGCATCGCGCACGTTGCGCGTAAAGGTGCCCACCGCGTCCAGTTTTGAACTGGTCATCACCCCTTCGGTACTCACCAGCCCGGCTGTGGTTTTCAAACCGACCACGCCGTTGTAGGCCGCCGGGGCAATCACCGAGCCATTGGTCTCGATGCCCAATGCCAGCGGCACAAGCCCCTGGGCGACCGCCACCGCCGATCCCGAACTGGACCCAGCCACCTGCCCTCCCAGCCGATGGGGGTTAAGCGTTTGCCCACCACGGGAGCTCCAGCCATCCACCGGCACGCTGGAGCGAAAGTTGGACAGTTCGCTCATATTGGTCTTGCCCACGATCACGGCCCCGGCCTTGAGCAAGTTATCCACAACCTTGGCGTTTTTGCTCGTCGGTGAGCCGACCAGCGCACGGGAACCGGCACTGGTGTGCATTTTCCCACTGGTTTCGAAGACATCTTTCAGGGCAATCGGCACGCCGTGCAAAAAACCGCGCACGGTACCGCTGGCTCGCTCCTGGTCACGCGCCCGAGCCTGTTCACGCGCATCGGGGTTAACCTGCACAAAGGCATTGCCGCCCTGCAGACCCTGATCGATGTTGGCAATACTTTTTAATGAGTCCCGCACCAGGGACTCTGAAGTGACTACCGCCCCAGCCATATCGGACGCCATGGCCTGTGCACTGCGGTAGCCCTTCGGCGGCAAGGCCAGCGCCTCGAATAGCCCCGCAGTTCCGAACCCGATACCTATGCCTGATCCCACCATCGAAAACTCCTTAACTGCCCTGTACAGGCTATCGTCTGATAGCCCAAGGTCAGTCTAGGAACGGGAGCATGGGATCCCCAACCTGGGAAATCTGACGGTCCTGTCCGATTTCCCAGTGAGGGATGTAGGTCTAGTCGATATCAGCGAACCGCCAGCAACGGGCTGCCCAACCGCTCCAGCAACGTGGCCTGTGCACTGCGCGGGTTCTGGTTGCCCGTCGGGGTGTTGCGCACGTAGCGCCCATCGGACTGCAGGCTCCAGCTGTGGGTGTTATCGGTCAGATAACTCTCCAACTCTTTCTTGACCCGCATGATCAGCTTCTTGCCTTCCACCGGGAAGCAGGTCTCCACACGCTTGTCGAGGTTGCGCTCCATCCAGTCGGCGCTGGAGAGGAACATCTGCTCTTCACCGCCATTGAGGAAGTAGAACACCCGCGTGTGCTCGAGGAAGCGGCCGATGATCGAACGCACGTGGATATTGTGGGACACCCCGGCAATGCCCGGGCGCAGGCAGCACATGCCACGCACCACGAGGTCGATACGCACGCCGGACTGGCTGGCCTTGTACAGCGCGCGGATGATCTTCGGATCGGTCAGCGAGTTGAACTTGGCGATGATGTGCGCCGGCTTGCCGTCGAGGGCGAACTGGGTCTCGCGGGCAATCATGTCGAGCATGCCCTTCTTCAGGGTGAACGGCGCATGCAGCAGCTTTTTCATGCGCAGCGTCTTGCCCATGCCGATCAACTGGCTGAACAGTTTGCCGACGTCTTCGCACAGCGCGTCGTCGGAAGTCAGCAAGCTGTAGTCGGTGTAGAGCTTAGCGTTGCCGGCGTGATAGTTACCGGTGCCCAGGTGCGCGTAACGCACGATCTCACCGGCCTCGCGGCGCAGGATCAGCATCATCTTGGCGTGGGTCTTGAAGCCCACCACGCCATAGATCACTACCGCACCGGCCGCTTGCAGGCGGCTGGCCAGTTGCAGGTTGGACTCTTCGTCGAACCGCGCACGCAGCTCGATCACCACCGTGACTTCCTTGCCGTTACGCGCGGCGTCCACCAGCGCATCGACGATTTCCGAGTTGGCACCGCTGCGGTAGAGGGTCTGGCGCACGGCCAGGACATGGGGGTCCTTGGCGGCCTGACGCAACAGATCGACCACCGGGGTGAACGACTCGAACGGGTGCAGCAGCAGAATGTCTTGCTTGCTGACCACGCTGAAGATGTTTTCGCTGTTTTGCAGCAGTTTCGGAATCTGCGGGGTGAACGGCGTGTATTGCAGCTCCGGATGGCTGTCCAGGCTGGTGATGCTGAACAGGCGCGTCAGGTTCACCGGGCCGTTGACCTGGTACAGCTCGGTCTCGGCCAGGTTGAATTGCTTGAGCAGGTAGTCCGACAAATGTTTGGGGCAGGTATCCGCCACTTCCAGGCGCACCGCGTCACCGTAGCGCCGCGAGAACAGCTCGCCACGCAGGGCGCGGGCCAGGTCTTCGACGTCTTCGGTGTCTACCGCCAGGTCGGCGTTTCGGGTCAGGCGGAACTGGTAGCAACCCTTGACCTTCATGCCCTGGAACAGGTCATCGGCGTGGGCGTGGATCATCGACGAAAGGAATACATAGTTATCGCCAGCCCCCCCGACCTCTTCCGGTACCTTGATGATGCGTGGCAACAGGCGCGGTGCGGGGATGATCGCCAGGCCCGAATCACGGCCGAAGGCATCGATCCCTTCGAGCTCGACGATAAAGTTCAGGCTCTTGTTCACCAGCAGCGGGAACGGGTGCGTCGGGTCCAGGCCAATCGGGGTGATGATCGGCGCGATCTCGTCACGGAAATAGCGACGGACCCAGGTCTTGAGCTTGACGGTCCAGTTGCGGCGACGGATGAAGCGCACTTGGTGCTTTTCCAGCTCCGGCAGCAGGATGTCGTTGAGGATGGCGTATTGGCGATCCACATGGCCATGCACCAGCTCGCTGATGCGCGCCAGGGCCTGGTGCGGCTGCAGGCCGTCGGCGCCGGCCTGTTCACGGGCAAAGGTGATCTGTTTCTTGAGGCCGGCGACACGAATCTCGAAGAACTCGTCCAGGTTGCTGGAGAAGATCAGCAGGAACTTCAAACGCTCCAGCAACGGATAGGACTCATCCAGCGCCTGTTCCAACACGCGGATGTTGAATTGCAGTTGCGACAGCTCGCGATGGATGTACAGGCTGCTGTCATCCAGGTTCGGAATCACGATAGGCGGTGCCGCCACCACCGGCTCCGCGACCACGGCAGGCTGCTCAGGCGCAAGCTCCGGCGGGGTTTCGGCGACCTGTTCAACTACCGGGTGCGCATCTTTTACGGCAACTTCTGTGAGTCCTTCGGTATTCATCGAGTGTTCCTGTGAGGGCTATTGTTGCTCTCTAAGCAATTGGGCGGCACGGGCGGCAAAGTAAGTCAGGATGCCATCGGCACCCGCACGTTTAAAGGCGGTAAGGGATTCCAGGATGACGCCTTCACTCAACCAGCCATTTTGAATCGCAGCCATGTGCATGGCGTATTCACCACTGACCTGATAGACAAAGGTCGGCACCTTGAATTCCTCCTTGACCCGATAAAGGATGTCCAGGTACGGCATACCGGGCTTGACCATCACCATATCAGCGCCTTCAGCCAGGTCCGCCGCCACTTCGTGCAGGGCTTCGTGGCTGTTGGCCGGGTCCATCTGGTACGAGGCCTTGTTGGCCTTGCCCAGGTTCAACGCCGAGCCGACCGCATCGCGGAACGGGCCGTAGTAGGCGCTGGCGTACTTGGCTGAATAGGCCATGATCCGCACATTGACGTGCCCGGCCAGTTCCAACGCCTCGCGGATCGCCTGGATCCGGCCGTCCATCATGTCTGACGGGGCCACCACCTGGGCGCCCGCAGCGGCATGGGACAGCGCCTGCTTGACCAGTGCGTCGACGGTGATGTCGTTCTGCACATAGCCTTCTTCATCCAGGATGCCATCCTGCCCGTGGGTGGTAAACGGGTCCAGCGCCACGTCAGTAATCACCCCAAGCTCCGGGAAACGCTCGCGCAGGGCGCGGGTCGCACGCTGGGCAATGCCTTCGGGGTTCCAGGCCTCGGCGGCGTCCAGGGACTTGAGCCCGACGGGTGTGACCGGGAACAGCGCCAGCGCCGGGATCCCCAGTTCAACCCACTGCGCCGCCTCTTGCAGCAGCAGATCAATGGTCAAACGCTCGACACCCGGCATCGACGCCACCGCTTCCCGACGATTTTCACCATCGAGCACAAACACCGGCAGGATCAGATCATTCACCGTCAGGACGTTTTCACGCACCAGACGACGGGAAAAATCATCACGACGGTTGCGGCGCAGGCGGGTAGCGGGAAACAGGCGTTGGGCGGGGGTAAAGCTCACGGCAGACTCCTGAGCCCGGCTTGACGGGCGAGCGTGACAGTTATAAGCGGCCATTATGACGAAGGAATGACAGTTGTGCTTACTCATACGACCGGCATGTGACCTGTAGTCGCATTCATGCTTTCCGTAGGAAATGTTCACTTCGTGACACATCTCGATACTTTCATGAATGTTCACGAAGGCGTAGGCTGCGCGTTCATTTCGCCAGCACCCAGACAATGCTCCAACAATTTCTGAATGACTTTGGCTACTTTGCCCTCTTCCTGGGGACGTTCTTTGAAGGTGAGACCATCCTGGTTCTCGCAGGCTTCCTTGCGTTCCGCGGATACATGGATATCAACGTGGTGGTGGTGGTGGCGTTCTTCGGCAGCTACGCCGGCGACCAGCTCTGGTACTTCATGGGCCGCAAGCATGGGCGCAAATTGTTGGCGCGCAGGCCACGCTGGCAACTGCTGGGCGATCGGGCACTGGAGCATATCCGCCGACACCCCGATATCTGGGTTCTGAGTTTCCGCTTCGTCTATGGCCTGCGCACGGTCATGCCCGTGGCCATTGGCTTGTCCGGCTACCCGCCGGGGCGCTACCTGTTGCTCAACGGCATCGGCGCGGCGATCTGGGCAGCAGCACTGGGCGCGGCGGCCTACCACTTCGGCGCCGTGCTCGAAGGCATGCTGGGTAGCGTCAAGAAATATGAGCTGTGGGTGCTGGGTGCCTTGCTGGTACTCGGCCTGGGCTTGTGGCTGCGCCGGCGCATCCGCAACGCCCGCCTGACCCGGGAAAACTGCGCGGCCGAAAAAGCCCGGCTGGAGCAGGAGCAACTGGCCGAGCCGAAAAAGCCCGAGCCTACGACACCCATCGAGTAAGCCGGCCCCTGCAACAGTAGAGGCCGATGACACTGAGCAGGCTATAGCTGGCCAGCCCCGACCAGCCCAACGCACTGGCCGGCCACAACCCGACCAGCGGCGCCAGCCACACCAGCGGCACATTCAGCCCCAACCGCAGCAGCTCGGCCTTCAAGGCCCACGGGCGATTCTCCAGGGCCACGCCCAGGGTAAACAGGCCCAGCGCCATCACACTCCAACCCAGCACAAGCGCAGCCGTCGGCATGCCCTCGCCAACATTCATCAGGTAGCTGCCCAAACCCACATACGCGGCAAATTGCAGGGCGATGTAAATCTGCTGGCGCGCGTCCAGGGGCACCTCGAATTTACGGAACTGGCTCAAGTCCGGCTTGGCCAGTGGGTACTTGGCCTTGACGTCCGCCGGGCGCCAGCCGGTGCGCATGAACCAGATGCGCAGTTTGTCCCACCCGCTTTCGGTACGCCGGGCATCACTCCACAGCTGGGCATAGAACTGCAGGTTGGCCCACAGCGGATTCCAACTGGCCAGAGGCGTGGTCACGCCAAAGATCACCGGCTCGTTTTCGTCTTCTTCCTGGAACGAGCCAAACAAACGGTCCCAAATAATGAACACCCCGCCGTAGTTGCGATCCATGTAGAGAGCGTTCTGTGCATGGTGGGCCCGATGATTGGACGGGGTGACGAAAAACCACTCGAACCAACCGAGCTTGGGCACATGGCGGGTATGCACCCAGAATTGATACAACAGGTTGAGCGACGCCACGCTGATAAACACCAGCAGCGGCACGCCGACGACAGCCAGTGGCAGATAGAAGATCCAGCTCAGCAAAAAGCCCGTGCTGGTCTGGCGCAAGGCGGTGGTGAGGTTATAGTCCTCGCTCTGGTGATGCACCGAGTGCGCCGCCCACAGAATATTGCGCTCGTGGCCGCAGCGATGCAGCCAGTAGTAGCAGAAGTCGTAGAGGACAAAGGCGAACACCCAGGTCCAGACGCTCTGGGCTGGCAGCTCGAACAGCGCCAAATGCTTGAGGGCGAAGGCGTAGGTCAGCAGGCCCACGCCTTTGGTCAGCAGCCCAGTGGTGGTGGACAATACACCGGTGCTCAAGCTGTTGATGGCGTCGGCCACCCGGTAGTTGCGCTCGCCGCGCCAACGGTCAGCCAACAGTTCGACCACAATCAAGGCAATGAAAAACGGTACCGCGTAAGGGACGAAGTCCATGGGCCAGTCCGGTCAATTATTGTTACATCAAGGTTAGGCCAGTGACCGGATATCCCAATGGCAATGCGAGACAAATAAGTAGACATTTAACGCCATAAATCAGGAGAAATGCCCATGAGCAAAAAGATTGCAGTGATCCTTTCCGGCTGTGGCGTGTACGACGGCGCTGAAATCCATGAAAGTGTTATCACGCTGCTGCGCCTGGATCAGCGCGGCGCTCAGGTTCAGTGCTTTGCCCCGGACATCGCGCAGCTGCATGTGATCAATCACCTCACGGGCGAAGAAATGCCCGAGTCGCGCAATGTATTGGTGGAGTCGGCGCGCATCGCCCGAGGCGAGGTGAAAGACATTCGCGAGGCCCGCGTGGAAGAATTCGATGCGCTGGTCGTGCCCGGCGGTTTTGGCGCGGCGAAGAACCTGTCGAACTTTGCCATCGAAGGCGCCGGTTGCAGCGTCAACCCGGACGTGCTGGCACTGGCCGAAGCCTTTGCCGAAGCAGGCAAGCCCGTGGGCCTGATCTGCATCTCGCCGGCCCTGGCGGCAAAAATCTACG
This sequence comes from Pseudomonas sp. WS 5410, assembly GCF_012985645.1. Taxonomy (NCBI): domain Bacteria; kingdom Pseudomonadati; phylum Pseudomonadota; class Gammaproteobacteria; order Pseudomonadales; family Pseudomonadaceae; genus Pseudomonas; species Pseudomonas sp. WS 5410. The sequence continues at coordinate 55,315 of NZ_JAAQWS010000008.1, forward strand.
GCCCAGGCGTGACCTGCACCATCGGCAACGACGCCGACACCGCGGCCGCCCTGGACAAGATGGGCGCCACCCACCAGGAATGCGCGGTAGACGAAATCGTCGAAGACAAGGCGCGCAAGCTGGTGAGCACGCCGGCCTATATGCTGGGCAAAAACATCAGCGAAGTGGCATCGGGGATCAACAAGCTGGTGGACCGGGTGCTGGAGCTGACCCACGAGAGCGACTGAATGGGCGACACCGATTAAAAATGTGGGAGCTGGCTTGTGTGGGAGCCAGCGCCCACACAAGCCAGCTCCCACGATTTGACCGCCAGTACCTTCAGGAAGCCGCCACCCGGCGCTTATCGGCCAACCGGCTGCGGCTGTACAGCACCACAATCGCAATGATCGCCACGGCCTGGGCACTCAACGAATACGCATCGGCATGGATGCCCAGCCAGTCGAAGTCAAAGAACGCCACCGGCCGGGTGCCGAAGATGCCCGCTTCCTGCAACGCCTTCACGCCATGCCCGGCAAATACCACCGACAGCGCGCACAGCAACGCCGCGTTGATCCCGAAGAACAGCGCCAACGGCAGCTTCGCCGAGCCGCGCAGGATGATCCACGCCAAGCCCATCAACAGCACCAGCGCCGTGGCGCCACCGGCCAGTACCGCGTTATGCCCGGCAGGACCGGCTTGCAGCCACAGGGTTTCGTAGAACAGGATCACTTCGAACAGTTCGCGGTACACCGAGAAGAACGCCAGGACCGCAAACCCAAAACGCCCACCACCGCCGACCAGGCTACTCTTGATGTAGTCCTGCCAGGCCGCCGCGTGGCGCCGGTCGTGCATCCACACCCCGAGCCACAGCACCATCACGCTGGCAAACAGCGCCGTACAGCCTTCGAGCAGTTCACGCTGGGCGCCGCTGACGTCAATCACATACGCCGCCAGGGCCCAGGTCGCCGCACCGGCGACCAACGCCAGGGCCCAACCGACGTTGACACTGCGCACCGCCGATTGCTGGCCGGTGTTACGCAAAAAGGCCAGGATTGCCGCCAGCACCAGAATCGCTTCCAACCCTTCACGCAGCAGAATCAGCAAGCCCGAGATGTAGCTCAACGACCAGCTCAGGCCGTCGCCGCCCAACAGGCCGGCCGCTTCAGTGAGTTTGCCCTTGGCCACGTCCAGGCGCTGCTGGACCTGCTCGATCGGCAAACCATCCTGCAACGACTGCCGATACGCCATCAGGGCTTTCTCGGTGTCCTTGCGCACGTTGGCATCGACGTTGTCCAGGGAGCTTTCCACCAGCTCGAAGCCTTCCAGGTACGCCGCTACCGACAGGTCGTAGGCCTGTTCGTGCTCACCGCTGCGGAACGCTGCCAGGCTCTTGTCCAAGGTGGCAGCGGTGTACTCCAGCAACTGCGCCGGGCCACGCTGGACCTGGGGTGGCTGGGCGCGCTGGGCGCGGAACACCCGGACCGCGTCCGGCCCCTCGGCGGCCAGCACTTCTTCCGGGGTCTGGCGTGCCAGGTCGGCCAGGTTGAAGGATTTTTCGCTTTTCGCGGCGGCCGGGTCGGCAGTAAAGCCGGCGATGTAGGTGGCCAGGTCCCAGCGCTGCCGGTCATCCAACTGGTCGGCGAACGACGGCATGTCGGTGCCTTCGACGCCCAGGCCCAGGGTGTTGTAGATGCCGTAGAGGCTCAGACGGTCCAGACGCTGGGCATCGCGCAGGTTGGCCGGCGGTGGGGCCATACCGACACCGGCCGGGCCATCGCCCGCACCGGCGTCACCGTGGCACACCGAACAGTGCTGGGCGTACAGCGGCGCACCGCGCGTAGGGTCCGGGGTAATGGCCGGCGCCTGGCTGACCTCATAGGCGGCCGCCAGTTGCGCGCCCAGTTGACGCGCCTGGCGCGCTACCGCGTTGCCATCCTGGCGGTTAGTGACAGCGGCCAGCAGCTCATCGACGCCTTTGACCAGGCTCGCACGCTCGGGCTTGTCGGGCAGCTCTGCCACCAGCCCCTGCAACACGCCGAGAAACTCCACCTGTTCGCGGTATTCGGAGTCGTCGACCACCTTGCCCGCCTCCACCGTCGGCGGATAGTCAGCGCCAATGTAGTCCAGTAAATGCAGGGCCTGGGGCGCACCCTCTGCGGTAGCAGCCAGCAGATTGAAGCTGCACGACACCAACGCCGGCAGCAACAGCCAGGCGAGAAAACGGGAGGGGGCAGTCATGAATGAATCCCAAATGGAAACAAGAAGTAACACATTGTCGAATGTTAATCGGTTTGACTCAAGACGTTAGTGCTTTGGCCGCTGAAATGACTCGCTCAGGTAGGGGCCAACCCTCAAAGAAAGCAGCGGAAAAGCCATTGTTTTGCCAGTAACGAGGCCTATAATGCGCCGCCTTCGTTATCGCGAAACGGCATTTAGGCTCCTCTTTTTATGAGGGATGTGTGGGAAAAGGTTTTTCCTGCGCTTGGTTATTTGGCCCGACCAGCCCCTTCGGCCGATTACGCTCAGGGAAGCAGCACCTCAATGGCATCTCGCGTCTTTACCTCCCTTGCCCTCGCGGCACTCACGCTGCTGTCGGGCTGTTCGATGTTCCGCAGCTACGACACTGAACTGCAAGCCACCAACCAGCAGTTGGCCAGCGGCAATGTCGATGGCGCGCTGACCCTGCTGGAGAAGAACAACAGCAGCGAAGACAAAGACCTTCTCTACTACTTCGAAAAAGGCGAGTTGCTGCGGGCCAAGGGCGATCTGACCGGCAGCCAGGCGGCTTGGCACCGGGCAGACCTGGTGGTGTACAAGTGGGAGGAGTCGGTCAAGTTCGACACCGAGCGCTATCTCGCGCAATTCGGTAGCTTCCTGGTCAACGACAAGGTGCGGCGCTACGAAGGGTATGACTATGAAAAAGTCATGCTCACCACGCAGATGGCGTTGAACCTGCTGGCCGTCAATGACTTCGACGGCGCGCGCACCGAAATCAAGAAAACCCACGAACGCGAAGCGGTGATCGCCGAACTGCGGGACAAGGAATACCTCAAGCGCGAAAACGAAGCCGAGCGCCAGGGCGTGGCCACGCAGTTCAAGGATCTGCGCGGCTATCCGGTGGAAAGTCTCGATGCGCCGGACGTGGTGGGCCTGAAGAACAGCTACCAGAGCGCGTTCAGTCATTACCTGGCCGGTTTCATCTACGAAGCCTTGGGCGAAAAGGACCTGGCCGCGCCGGGCTACCGCAAGGCCGCCGAACTGCGCCCCAATACACCGTTGCTGGAACAGGCCCTGCTCGACCTGGATGCCTCCCGCGTGGCCGCTGACGAAAGCGACGTACTGATCGTGGTCCAGAGCGGCCTGGCGCCGGCCCGCGACTCGATCCGCCTGCCGTTGCCGATCCCTATCGACGGGCATTGGGTGATCACACCGCTGTCGTTCCCGGTGATCAAGCCAGACACTTCGACGGCCACCTTTGCGCAGATCGGCATCGATGGTCGGCAGCAGAACCTCACGCCACTCAACAGCACCACTGCAATGTCGCGCCGCGCCCTGCGCGACGACATGCCGGGGATCATCCTGCGTACCACCGTGCGCGCCATCAGCCGCGGCGTGACGCAAAAAAACCTCAACCAGACCAACCCGATGGCCGGCCTGGTGCTGGGCATCGCATCCGCCGTCACCGAAGGCGCCGATACCCGCACCTGGCGCACCCTGCCGGACCTGACCCAGGTCACGCGCCTGCGCCTCAAGCACGGTGAGCACCAGGTGAGCCTGCCCAATGCCTTGGGCGGCACCCTGGTGACGGTCAAGGCCGAACAACGCCATCAGGTGATCACTTTGCGAGTGGTCGGCAACCAGGTCTTCACCAGCGGCGTGGCCGCCCATGTGGTCGCGAGCAACCCGGCCCAGGCCGTCGCCAGCCTCAAACAACCTTAAGGAGCACGCTATGCGTCATTTCATCCTCGGCGCCTTGGCGCTGATCTTCCTCGCCGGTTGCGCCACCCCGCCGCCGGAACCGGGCAGCGCCGCGAGCAAAGTCGTGGTGATGGGCAAGTTCAAGGGCATCGCCGTCGGCGCCATTCGGGTAGCCCGCGAGAACGGCTTCCTGACGGCCAAGGTGCAACTGAGCAACATCACCAGCAGCAACCAGATGATGTATTACCGCTTCGCCTGGCTGGGCGCCGATGGTTTCCCGGTGGGTGACGAAGAAACCTGGAAAGTGCTGAACCTCTACGCCAACCAGGCCACCTTCCTGCCGGCCATCGCCAACCTGCCCCAGGCCGCCGACTTCCGCCTTGAAGTCAAGACGCCTTGAGCCAGCCCCCTATTCAGTTTTCGAGAGACATTCCCATGTTTGCACGCTTTTCGTTCCTCGCCGTAATCGCCGTCCTGGCCAGCGGCTGCGCCAACACCTCGCCGGTCATCGGCGGTAAAAATATCAGCTACGGCGACACCAAGGCCGTGGAACTGGTGACCAACGAGTTCGGCTCCACCGACCTGCAGATGATCGCCGAAAGCATGACCCGCTCCCTGGCGCAGTCCGGCATCCTCCAGGGCCGCCCGGTGGTGCAGGTGTATGACGTGAAGAACAAGACCAGCGAGTACATCGACACCCGCGAGATCACCACCTCGATCAAGACCCAACTGATGAAGACCGGCACCGCCCGCTTCGCCAGCGACAACACCGATATGCAAAGCCAGGTCGACCAGCTCAAGCTGCAAAACCAGAGCGGCCTGTACAAGAAATCCACGGTCAGCAAGACCGGCAACATGGTTGCCGCCAAGTACCGCCTGGAAGGCTCCATCAGCTCCATCGTCAAGCGCAGCGCCGACTACAAGGACGTGTTCTACAAGTTCAGCCTGCAATTGATCGACGTCGAAAGCGGCCTGGCGGAATGGATGGACGAAAAAGAAATCCGCAAGACCACGGAGCGCTAAGCCATGCGTCCATGGATCGGCATCATCGCCCTGCTGTGCAGCGTTGGCGCCTGGGCGGCGCCGAAAATCGCGGTGACGGACCTGGCCTACGAGGCGCGCGTGGAGGAATACATCCACGCCGTCGCGGCGACCAATAACTTCCAGGCCAGCCCCTACAACGCCAGCGGTGCGTCCAGCTACACCGAGTTCGAGAGCCGCAACAGCTACATCGAACAGAGTGAGCTGCGTAAATTCAGCGGCGATATCAAGGGTGAGATTCTCAAGTCGCGCCAGTTCCAGTTGGTCCAGGGCACGCCCTACACCAGCGAGGCCAAGGGCGATGTGTACGACGTGATCAAGCGGATCAAGGCCGGCCACTTCAAGGGCGCCGACTATGTGCTGTTTGGTACTTTGTCGGATATCGACTTCACCCAGGACATCAACGCCCTGGATCGCACCAACAGCTATTCAGCGGTGCTGGGGCTGGCGGTCGTGGCGGACTTCAGCCTGATCAACACCCGCACCTATGAAATCACCTCGGCGTTTACCGCCATGGGTGAGGGCCAGGACACCAAGCTGGTGAACAGTCGCGACGTGCGCGTCAGCCTGAGCCGGCCACGGGTGGTGAAGGAAGTGTCGAAAACCTTGGGTGAAGATGTGGCGCGCCAGCTGCAGGAGCAACTGGGCGGTGGCTACCAGGAGCCTGGTCAGCCGGCGTTGCGCAACAACCTGCCAAGGGATGAGGCGCCGAAAATCCTGCACTGAAGCTCAATGGCTCGGCTAGCACACATCAATGTGGGAGCTGGCTTGCCTGCGATGCAAGCGCCGCGGTGTCACTGATACACCGCGGTGATGCGATCGCAGGCAAGCCAGCTCCCACAGTTTTGATTGGGCTTGTTCAGTCAGGCCGTGGCGCGATGCAGGCTGGCGAGGAAACCCGCAGCGCCCACGAACAACCCGGCAAACATGCGGTTCACGCGTTTCTGCTGCTTGGGCGTGCGCAACAGGCGCAGCACCTTCGATGCCAGCCCGGTGTAGCCCGCCATCACGATCATATCCACGCCGATCATGGTCGCACCGAGGATCAGGTACTGAATCAGCAGCGGTGCCTGTGGGTTCACGAACTGCGGCAGCACCGCCAGCATGAACACCAGGGCCTTGGGGTTGCTGGCATTGACCAGGAAACCACGGAACATCATCGCCAGCGGCTTGCCGATCGGGCGGACTGGCGCGTCATCGCTCATGTCCATGGGCAGGGCGCGCCATTGCTTGACGGCCAGGTACACCAGGTACGCCACGCCAAACCATTTGATCGCGTAGAACGCGGTTGAGGACGTCGCCAGAACGGCGCCCAGGCCGCCCGCCACCACGGCAATCTGCATCGCCAGGCCCAATTGCAGGCCAATGGCGTTCCAGTAACCGCGCAGGAAACCATATTGCAGGCCGCTGGACATGGAGGCGATGGCGCCCGCGCCGGGGGAGAGACTGATGATCCAACTGGCCAGGAAGAAGGCCAGCCATGTGTCGAGCGCCATTACACACCTCGTAGCAAATTCGTTGTCAGCACTAAGCTAACGCCAAGGGCCGAGGGCTGGCTAGAGAATTTTTAAGGTAAAGGGCTGATATCGCTACCGCGCCAGCGGCGTACCGAGCGCTGGAAGAACAGGCTGTTGGGTACTTGCACCACGGCGCTGTCGGTGCCCGCTTCAGCCACTTCGATCAACGTGGTGTACAGCAGGTTAATCGCGATCACCCGGCCTTTGACGCCGGGCTTGTCGACGGTGTCCACCAACTCGACGACATCACCCAGGCGAAACGGCCCAACGGTGAAGATCAGGATCGCGCACAGCAGGTTCGACAGCACCGACCACATGGCAAAGAACGCTACCGCCGCGACGGCCACAAAACCCGAGAGCGCGGTCCACAGCACGGTGGCAGAGACCCCCAGGCGTTCAAGGACGAAGATCAGCGCACTGCCCATGATCAGCCAGCGCAGGCCACCACGCAGGGGCATCAGCAGTTGCGGCGGAAACGGATAGCGCTCACCCAGGCGCGTCAGGCCCTTGGCGACGAAGCGCTGGGCCAGGTAACCGGCCAGCAGGATCAGCAGGATTTGCACGCCGACCCACACCGGTTCGATCCATTGCGCTGGCAGTGGCAGCTGCAAGGCTTCCATCAGGACAGCGCCTCCAACTCCGCTTGCAGGCCTTCCAGCAGTTCGAGGGCTTCCATCCAGGTCTCCTCCAGTTGCCCTTCGCGCACCTTGAGCTTGGCCTGTTCGGCCAGCAGGTCGCGCAACTCATCCTTGCGGGCCGCTTCGTACACCGCGCTGTCGCCGAGGCTGGTTTCGATCTTGGCCAGGCGTTCGTGGACCTTGCCCAATTCGGCTTCAAGCTTGTCGGCTTCGCGTTTGTGCGGTGCCAACTGCTGGCGCAGGGCCGCAGCAGCCTGGCGCTGGGCTTTTTTGTCGGTCTTGTCCGGGTTGACCGGGGTGTTGCTGACCGGCGCGTTACGCAGACGGTAGTCGGTCAACCAGCGGGCGTAGTCGTCCAGGTCGCCATCAAACTCTTCGACCTTGCCATCGGCCACCAGCAGGAAGTTGTCGGTGGTGCTCTTGAGCAAGTGGCGGTCGTGAGACACCACCAGCACAGCGCCACTGAATTCCTGCAGGGCCATGGTCAGCGCCAGGCGCATTTCCAGGTCCAGGTGGTTGGTCGGTTCGTCGAGCAGCAGCAGGTTGGGACGGTCCCAGGCGATCAGGGCCAGGGCCAGGCGGGCTTTTTCGCCGCCGGAGAAATTCAGCACCGGCTCGTCGATGCGCGCACCACGGAAGTCGAAACCGCCGAGGAAGTCGCGCAGGGTCTGTTCGCGCTCGGTTGGCGCCAGGCGTTGCAGGTGCAACAGCGGGCTGGCCTTGGCGTCGAGGGAGTCCAATTGATGCTGGGCGAAGTAGCCCACCACCAGGTTCTCGCCACGGGTCAGGCGCCCGGCCAGGGGTTGCAGCTCGCCCGACAGGTTCTTGATCAGCGTCGACTTGCCCGCGCCGTTGGGGCCGAGCAAGCCGATGCGCGCGCCCGGGGTGAGCTGCAGCTTGACCTTCTCCAGGATGGTCTTGTCGCCATAACCCAGGCGGGCATCCGAGAGGTCGAGCAAGGGGCTGGAGATTTTCACTGACTCGCGGAACACAAAGTCGAACGGCGAATCGACGTGGGCCGCCGACAGCTCTTCCATGCGCTCCAGGGCCTTGATCCGGCTCTGGGCCTGACGGGCCTTGGTGGCCTGGGCCTTGAACCGGGCGATGTAGCTTTCCATATGCGCGCGTTGCGCCTGCTGTTTCTCGAAGGCCTGCTGTTGCTGGGCCAGGCGTTCGGCACGGGCCCGCTCGAACGCGGTGTAGCCGCCGCGATAGAGGGTGATTTTCTTCTGTTCGACATGGGCGATGTTATCGACCACGGCGTCGAGGAAATCCCGGTCGTGGGAGATCAGCAGCAACGTGCCTGGGTAACTCTTGAGGAAATCCTCCAGCCACAGGATTGCATCCAGATCCAGGTGGTTGGTCGGTTCGTCGAGCAGCAACAGGTCCGAGGGGCACATCAGCGCCTGGGCCAGGTTCAGGCGCATGCGCCAGCCACCGGAGAAGTCGGCAACCGGGCGGTCCATCTGTTCGTTGGTGAACCCGAGGCCGGCGAGCATTTTGCGCGCGCGGGCGTCGGCGGTGTAGCCGTCGGCACTGTCGAGTTCCGAGTGCAGGCGGGCCTGGGCGGCACCGTCCTGGGCTTTCTCGGCCTCGGCCAGGTCGTGTTGCACCTGACGCAGACGCAGGTCGCCATCGAGCACGTAGTCGATCGCGATGCGGTCCAGGGTGTCGATCTCCTGGCGCATATGGGCGATACGCCAGTCGGCTGGCAGCAGGCAGTCCCCGGAATCCGGGGTCAGCTCACCGAGCAACAGGGCGAACAACGTGGATTTGCCGGCGCCATTGGCACCGATCAGGCCGGCTTTGTGACCGGCGTGCAGGGTCAGCTCGGCGTCTTCGAGAAGACGTTGCGGGCCACGCTGTAATGTTAGGCTTTGAAGTCGGATCATAATGGCGGCGGAGTCTACCAGCTTCGTTGGCCGCTGGCTTGGGTGTGAACATGTGCGCTGACCTGTGGAGCTTTGCCCTCTCGACCTACGCCCGTACGGGCGCTGAAGATGCCTGCCTGCGCTTGCAGGAGCAAGGGGCGGATGTGTGTCTGTTGTTGTGCGGGCTGTGGCTGGAACAGCGCGGGGTCGCACTTGAACCTGGACGCGTGCAGGCGCTGCGAGCAATCGCCGGTCCCTGGCAGGCAGACGTTGTGGAGCCCTTGCGCAGGGTGCGCAAGCAATGGCGCGCCATGGCGCAGCAGGATGTGGGGCTGGGAGCGTTGCGCGAGCGGGTCAAGGCCCTGGAGCTGGAAGCCGAACAGCAGTTGCTGTTACGTCTGGAAGCGCTGGCACAGGCTTGGCCAACGGGAGAACGCGCCACGCATCCGACATGGCTTGAAGGACTGGCGACCGAAGCCGCCAACCTTGACCACGACGCGCTGCTTCAGCTGCGCGCCGCGGTCACCGGCACTTAGGAAGCGCTGGTTGGGGTGGTGCCTGGTGCTACCGGGGCAGGCGTGCTGCTGGCCGGTGCAGTGGTAGCGGCTGGCGCTGCCGGTGCGGCAGGAGCCGCTGGCTTGGCAGCTGCTGGAGCTGGCGCGGGTTTGGCAGCTGCAGGTTTGGCAGCCGGCTTGGCCACTGGTTTCGCAGCAGCAGGTTTGGCAGCCGGCTTGGCCGCTGGTTTTGCAGCAGCAGGTTTGGCAGTTGGCTTGGCCGCTGGTTTTGCAGCAGCAGGTTTGGCAGTTGGCTTGGCCGCTGGTTTTGCAGCAGCAGGTTTGGCAGCCGGCTTGGCCGCTGGTTTCGCAGCAGCAGTTTTAGCAACTGGCTTGGCGGCTGGTTTCGCAGCAGCAGTTTTAGCAGCTGGCTTGGCGGCTGGTTTCGCAGCAGCAGTTTTAGCAGCTGGCTTGGCGGCTGGTTTCGCAGCAGCAGCTTTAGCAGCAGGCTTGGCGGCTGGTTTTGCAGCAGCAGTTTTAGCAGCAGGCTTGGCGGCTGGTTTCGCAGCAGCAGTTTTAGCAGCTGGCTTGGCGGCTGGTTTTGCAGCAGCAGTTTTAGCAGCAGGCTTGGCGGCTGGTTTTGCAGCAGCAGTTTTAGCAGCAGGCTTGGCGGCTGGTTTTGCAGCAGCAGTTTTAGCAACTGGCTTGGCGGCTGGTTTCGCAGCAGCAGCTTTAGCAGGCGCTTTTTTAGCAGCAGGCTTGGCCGCAACTTTGGCCGGCGCCTTGGCCGCAACTGCCTTGGCTGGTGTACGAGTGCTCAACACTTTGGCCACAGCTTCTTTCACACGACCCACGCCCTGCGCCAGTTTCAGGCTCTCTTGGGCATCGCGCTTGAGTTGAAGGATGTAGGTGCGGGTTTCGGATTGACGATCCTTGAGGGCATCGAGCAAGTCCTCAAGTTCTTTGACGGCGCCCTTGGCTTTGGTTTGCGCCTTGGCTTTGCCGGCGGTCGCGGCGTCTTGCAGTTTAGTGCGGGATTTGTGCAGTTTTTCTTGAGCCTTGCCGCGTTGTTTTTCCAGCTTGGCGAGCAATTTCTCTGCATCAGCCAAGGCTTGGGAGCAAGCACTTTCCAAATGTTCGAGCAGGCTGCCCGAGAGTTGTTGGAGCAAGTGCAACGGGGTATTAACAGGCTTCTGTTTGGCCGACATGGTTTACCTCCTGGCTGACGTGGGTGCGGCTCATACTAGCCCTCTGCTCTTACCGCCGCTAGGGCATGTTGACAGTATCGAATGCGTTGCGTTGCACCGCACAAAAATTCTTATTGATATAACGAAAAACCGCTCCGGTTTTTGCCCATCCACACTGGCATAATCCACCGCACTTTCGGCTGGAGAACACCCATGTCGCGTTACCTTTTTTTCATCCTGGGTTTGTCACTTTCAGTGGCCAACGCAAGTGAGCCGACGGCGTCCAAAGACAGCCACGATCTGGCCTACAGCCTGGGCGCCAGCCTAGGCGAACGCCTGCGCCAGGAAGTCCCCGACTTGCAGATCCAGGCCTTGCTCGAAGGTCTCAAGCAGGCCTATCAAGGCAAGCCCCTGGCCCTGGATGACGCACGTATCACACAAATTCTTGCCCAGCACGAAGCACAGGCCAGCGCCGAGGCCCAAGTGCCGCAAAGCGAAAAGGCCCTCGCCGCCGAGCAACAATTCATGTCCACGGAAAAAGCCCGGGCCGGCGTGCGCGAATTGGCCGACGGTATCTTGCTCACAGAGTTGGCCGCCGGCAGCGGGAAAAAGCCGGGCGCCCGTGACAGGGTTCAAGTGAAGTACGTGGGGCGATTGCCCGATGGGACGATTTTCGACCAGAGTGCCCAGCCCCAATGGTTTCGCCTGGACAGCGTGATCAGCGGCTGGCAAAGCGCATTGCAACAGATGCCGGTTGGCGCGAAGTGGCGCCTGGTCATTCCATCGGCCCAAGCTTATGGCGCAGACGGTGCGGGTGAGCTGATCGCGCCTTACACGCCACTGGTTTTCGAGATTGAGCTGCTCGCAATCGGTAGCTGAACCCAACGAAAAACGGTGCGCCATGCGCACCGTTTTTTGTCTTGCCGCTGAGGCTCAAGCCTGGGTTGCAGGCTCTTCCTTGTGGGCGTTGTGCAGCACTTCGATCAGGCAGTCTTCCAGTTCGAAACGCTCATGGAGCAGGCCGCCCAGCTCTTTGAATTTTTCGGCAACGCACTTGCCTTTGTCGCAAAGGTCGTTAAAGGCCAGGAGTTTTTCGGTGATGACATCAATGCGCGGGTAAATAGTCTCGGCCAAGTCCAGGCCACGCTGGTCGTCGAAGGCCTCGGCCTCCTTGGTCAATTGCTCATAGACCCCGAAGTGACCTGCCGAGACGTAATCCACCAAGACACCACAGAAGTCCTGCAGAGATCCACGGTTCTCAGCCAGCGCTTCGGGCTTCTCACCGAGAGCATCAAAGGCTCGAACCAATTCGTGACGTGCCTTCAACCAGCTGTCGATCAGCTTATGCACACCACCCCAGCGTTCCTGAGCATTCTGACAACTTTCCAACATGATGATCTCTTCCCTTATGGGCGGTGCCGCTTTTGCCCGCGCAACACTTCGAGGATAAAGCGGCACCGGACAACGCCGCATCGAACAAACTGTTTCAATAACGCGTGCGGGCCAGATTATGCCCGCATGACTATGGCTTCAAGGTACGCAGACCAGAAAGTTCATACAAGTGTTTAATCCCATCCTACGAGCCAACAACCCCAATCAGTGCTTCACAAACCGCAAACCCTGACCGGACAACAGGCGTGAAAACTGCGTCCCTCCCAGGATGAGCATGGCAATGAAGAACAGCAGGCTCCATTCCGGGATGCTCAAGTCGAACAACGTCCAGTTGATTTCCACACAGTCGACGGTGCCCTTGAATGCCAGTTGCAGGGCTTGCCCCAGCGTCAGGTTTTCGATCATGTATTCCAGGCTTGGCCAGCAGTTGGGCATCTGGTCAGGCGGGATATTCTGCAACAGCACCTGGCGCACCGCTGTCACTGCGCCGAGCAATGCACAGCCCATGCTCGCCGCCCAATACAGGTAAATGCCCACACGCCTGGGGCCATGGAGCGTCGCTATCAGGTTAATCAGGGTGAACACCGCCAGCAGGCTGCGCTGGATCAGGCACAGGAAACAAGGTCGCAGCAATGCCCCATATTCCAGATAAAAAGACGCGCCCAACGTCAGCACACCGGCCATGAACGCCAGGAAGAACAAGGAGCGTGAGGGGGCCAAAGACATTGTTTATCCGCAACGCAAGAGATAGGTAGTTACGGTAGAGGAAAGACCTTACCCCTTTCAATACGCGCTGGAGCAGACGCTTCCGTGAGATCGCAGGGATATACCGTCAGAAGGTAGGTAACTTTGCGTGGCTCAGTGTGGGAAACCACCTCAGCCCCTGAAACGCCCCTAACCAAGGGGATTTGAAGGGCTGGCTGCCAGATGTTTCCCAGCCAACCCTTCAAAAAATCCTACGTCAAACCCGTGCAGGCACCGGCAGCGGTGAAGCCAGCAGACGGCTATCCAGCAGCCCAAGGCCTTCCTGGAACAGCTGATTACTGCGCTCGGTATCACCCAACTGCGCCAGCAACCGCGCCAACTCGGCGCAGGCCTCGGGGTTGCGCTGCACTTGCAGGCTGCTTTCCAGATAGTCCCGCGCCTTGCCCCACAAACTGTTTTGCAGGCAGAGCCGACCCAAGGTCAGCAACAGGCTGGCATCCCCCGGATGATCCTTGAGCCAACCTTCGGCGAATTTCAGCTGGCGTGCCGGATCGCTACCGCGCAACAGGCCATACAACCGGATCAGGTGGCTGTCATAACCGCGCTTGAGCGCCACACGCAACGCCTCTTCGGCCTTGGCATCGGCGCCCAGCTGACGCAACTGCTCGGCATAGGCCAGCACCAGTTGGGGCTCCTGGCGCTGGGCCGAGGTCAACTGCTGCCAGGCCCGCTCAAGGGATTGCAGGCCGGCTTCACCGTGCTCTTCACGCTGGACCGCCAGGCTCAGGTTTTCACCCCAGGCCCGGCGCTCCAGATCTGCCAGTTCGGCGGCAGGCAGCACTTTGTCCTTGCGCAGTTCTGGCAACAGGCGGATCACCGAAGACCAGTCACCGCGCTGCTGGTGCAAGCGCTGGAGTTGACGCAATACCTGGGCGTTGTGCGGATGGCGTTCATGCATGGCCTGCAGCGTCACCAGGGCGGCGTCGGTGTCGCCACGGTCCATCTGCAACTGCGCGTGGCTCAAGGCGATGGCCAATTCGGCCTGGGGCTGACGCTCCAGGGCGCGCTCCAGCAGGCCGTCGGACTCTTCATAACGCCCCTGCTCGTTGGCGGCCCGGGCCGCGCCAAGGTAATACAGCAGCGGCTGGCGCTCGGCTTCTGCAGCACGGTGCAGGTGTCGCTCGGCGCTGGCCCAGCGGCCTTCCGCCAGGTCCATCTGCCCTTGCTCGATGGCGACCTGCACCCGTCGGCTGCGATTGCGGCGCGACCAGGGATTGACCACGCCACCAGAGGTTGTCACCAGCCCCAGCAGCACCCGCAGCAGATAGATCGCCAGGCCGACGACAAACACCGCCACCAGGGTCGACCACAGGCCAGACTCGTAATGCAGCACATGGGGATAGGTGATCAGCACATAGCCGGTGTGTTTCGAGATGCCTACCGCCAGCGCCAGGGCGAGGGCAATCGCCAGCACCAGGATCACATAGAAACGCTTCATCGGCTTTACTCCTGGGTCGCCGGCTTACCGGCGGAAGCCTTGGCTTCATCGGCAGACAGATGGCGGCGTTCAAGGTAAGCCTGCACCGCAGACAAGCTCGCGGCGAGGTCCGGGGTCACCACCGAGACGGCCTTGGGCTCAAGCTCGGTGATACGCGCCAGCATGGCCTGGCTTTGCGGGTTGTCCTGGTTGAAGTTGTCTTGCAAGACGCTGCGCGCCTCGCCCAACGCACGGGCGTACACCGCCGGTTCGCCATTGAGCGCCGCCCATTGCGCCTGCTCCAGCGCCAGGCTCAGGGCCAGTCGCACCTGGTTCAAGCCTTGGCCTGCCAGCAGCGGGCGGATGTTATCGTCGGGGTTGAAGTCGATCCGGAAGTAGCGGGAGATCTGTTCCCACCACTGGCTCCAGCGACTGTCCGTGTCGGTACTCGGACGGCCCTGTGGGCTCTCTTGCAGCTGATATTCCGGGGACACGGCGGCCAGTTGCACCACCTGGTCCCGCAGCGCCGCCAGTTGCAGGTACAGCCCGGTACGGTCTGGCTGCTCGACGCTGCGCAAGGCCGCCAAACTCTTGGCCAACTGCTCACGGGCGGCGTAGGAACCGGGATCGCTCTGCTCGCGCAGGATCTCATCGGCGCCCTGCACCAGCGCCTGGGCACTGTTGATATCCTGCAAGGCCGACAGGCGCAGGCTGGCCAGACGCAGCAGATGCTCGGCCTCGGCCAGGCGCCAATCCTTGCGGCTAGCGCCCAGGACGGTTTCCAGACGCTGATTCAGGCGTTGCTGGTCGCCCTGCAATTGCGCCACCAATCGACGGCGTTCTTCCAGCTCATCAGCACCCGGCAATTGCGCCAGGCGCGCGGCCAACTGCTGTTGTGCCTGCTCAATACCCTGGGCTTGTTCATCCAGGGTACGCACCTGCCCCAACTGTTGCTGACTGCTCGCTTGCAGGGCCCGGACCTGCCAGAGCCCCCAGCCGCCGGCCGCAACACCGGCGGCACCGAGCAGCAAGGCGAAGACCGCCAGGCCGTTGCCACGGCGCGGCGCAGTGACCGGGGTCTCAACAGGCGCATCAAGCGCGGGCTGAGCTTCATCTTTAGGCAAGGCTGTTTCGCTCACGTGTCCATCCTTTGCGTTATTAGAGAGTGGGAACGGGCTGGCTCCGTAACGCCACTAGCAAAGCCGCGGCACTGGCACCGCGGCAATCCACAACTTTTTCCGCGCCCGCCGCCCGCGCCATTTCGGCGACGCGTGGGCTGGGCACGAACAACGGCAACTGTGCCACGCGTGGCCAATGGGCGCCGGCAAGGCTTTGCAAATGCAAAAAACCCTGCCCACTGCTGACCACCAGGCCGTTCAAGCGTTCCACAGCAATGCGCTGGGCGAGCACATCCGGGTCGTAGGCCGGCAGAAACCGACGATACAACTCCAGATAATCGACACTAGCACCTTGGCCGCGTAAACGCTCAGCCAGCAACTCTCGCCCACCCTGCCCGCGCAGGATCAATACCTGGGCATCGCCAATGGCGACAGCCTCGCGCAACCTGGGCACTTCAAGCAAGGCTTCGCTGTCATCCCCAACCTCGGGGTAGCTCACATCCAGGCCTTGGTCAGCCAGAACCTGGGCCGTTGCTGCGCCGACGCTGAACCATGGCAACGCCGGCACCGCTGGCGCGTACTGATCGAGCAATTGCAGCGCCACGCGCGCGGCCGGCTTGCTTACCACGATCACCGCGCAGTAGCGATCCAGGCCCTGGAAAACCGCCTGGTGCTCAGGAGTGATGGGCAAGGGTTCGGTTTCCAGCAACGGCAGGCAGCTGCTGAAGATACCGGCTTCGGACAACGAGGCCGCCAGGGCTGCCGATTCCTCGGCAGGCCGCGTCAGCAGCACACGCCAACCGGTCACTGCGGACCGGCCTCGCCATAGACTTTTTGCAGAATGGCGCCGGCGCCTTTGGCCAGCAATTCTTCGGCAACCTTCACACCCAGGCTGGCGGCCTCGGCTTGTGGCCCGCGGATTTCAGCGGTGAGCAGTAAACCACCGTCGGGATCGCCCACCAGGCCGCGCAGCCAGAGGTTGTCACCCTCAAGGACCGCGTAACAGGCGATCGGTACCTGGCAGCCACCGTTGAGGTGCTTGTTCAGGGCGCGTTCGGCGGTGACGCGAATTTCGGTTTGCTGATGATCGAGAGGCTTGAGCAGCGCCTGGATTTCACGGTCTGCGGTACGGCATTCGATACCGACGGCCCCCTGCCCACCGGCCGGCAAGCTGTCTTCGACACTGATGGCCGACGTGATGCGGTCTTCAAAGCCCAGGCGAATCAGGCCGGCCGCCGCCAGGATGATCGCGTCGTACTCGCCGGCATCCAGCTTGGCCAGGCGGGTATTGACGTTGCCCCGCAGGAAGCGGATCTGCAGGTCCGGGCGACGGGTCAGCAACTGGGCCTGGCGACGCAGACTGGATGTGCCGACGATGCTGCCCAGGGGCAACTCATCAAGGGAGGCGTAGGTGTTGGACACGAAGGCATCGCGCGGGTCTTCACGCTCGCAGATGCAATACAGGCCCAGGCCTTCGGGAAAGTCCATCGGTACGTCTTTCATCGAGTGCACGGCGATGTCGGCTTCATTCTCCAAGAGCGCGGTTTCCAGCTCCTTGACGAACAGCCCCTTGCCGCCGATTTTCGACAGTGGCGAGTCGAGCAGCTTGTCGCCGCGACTGACCATGGGCACCAGGGACACCGTAAGACCCGGATGGGCTTGCTCAAGGCGGGCTTTGACGTATTCGGCCTGCCACAAGGCCAGGGCACTTTTACGGGTGGCGATGCGGATTTCGCGAGAGGACATGGATCAATCCGTACTGAATAGATACGGCAGATAATAACAGCTCAGGCAGAACCGCCTTGATTTGAATCAGCAAGTGCGGGGCCTCCCTGGCCGCGTCACTCCGGGATTCGGGGCATGCAGGTCGCTCAAGCCCTCGGGCTAAAGCTGCTGCATCATTTTGCGCACGCCTGCGACATGGCGTCGGCTGACGATCAACGCATCGCCGTTGAGCCCTTTGAGGAACAACTGGAAATGCCCCAGGGGCGTGCGTTGCAGGCGCTCGATACGCTCGCGGGCCACCAGCGCATTGCGATGGATGCGCACAAAGCGCTCGCCAAATTCGTCTTCCAGGGCCTTGAGCGGCTCATCAAGCAGCACTTCGCCGACCTCGTGGCGCAAGGTCACGTACTTGTGGTCGGCGATAAAATAAATCACCTGGTCCACGGGAATCAGCTCGATGCCCTTGCGGGTCCGCGCGCTGATATGGCTACGCGGGCCGTTGCCACTTTGCGCTGCGGGCTGGGTCAAGGCGCCGAGTTGGGCGCGATTGGGTCGCTCAGCCTTCTTCAAGGCCTTGAGTACCGCATCGGCAGCCACTGGCTTGACCAGGAAGCTGACACCGCTGGCCTCCAGGGCCTGGGAGGGAAACTCCTCTTCACTGGCACAAAGCACCAATGCCGGCGGCGACTCGCGCTCGCTCAAGCGGGCAGCTACCTGCAGGCCATCAAGGCCCGGCATGGCGATATCGAGCAGCACCACATCCGGCTTCAGGCTTTCGATCAAGGCCAATGCCTCGTCGCCACTGCAAGCGCTGGGTTCAAGGACACTGTATCCCTCAAGCTCACTGACCATACGGCTCAGTCGCTCGCGGGCTTGGGGTTCGTCATCAACGATCAGGACATTCATATTGCGCTGGATTCCTGCGTGAGTCTCGCACAAGGATAGCGTAGACAGGTGCGGTGACTTCCGTCACGGCGATCCACGCTAAGACTAGCGCGAGCGGCAAAAAGTGCCCCGAGAGCGACACCAATATTTACCCGGACCTGTTCAATACCGCCCATAACCCGATACCGCAGGGCATCGTCATAGGGTTTGCTGATACACAATATGAACACCCCCTCTACTTTAAGGTTAGCCTGGAGTTCGACCTCATTGCCTGGCATTGGTGCAGTGCACCCCTGTCAGTGCAACTGTAGACGCTCATGAAGACGACATTGCTCAATCGTCAAATATCGTTTCAATAAACATCCTTTGTTTACCTCAGGAACCGGCCGGGTTAAACCCCCGCGTCACTCCCACCTCCAGTCTCATCCCGGACGCGGCAGACGGCAAGGCACTTTGCCATCCAGCAAACAAATAAAAATGCCGACGCGGCGTATCAACGCCTCCATCAGCAACCCTGTTATTATCGGCGGCACACTTTCATGCCTCTTTTAAGCAGATCACGAGCGAATCCATGAGCACCGACAAGACCAACCAGTCCTGGGGCGGCCGCTTCAGTGAGCCCGTCGACGCCTTCGTCGCGCGCTTCACCGCCTCCGTCAATTTCGACCAGCGCCTCTATCGCCACGACATCATGGGCTCCATCGCCCACGCCACCATGCTGGCCAAGGTCGGCGTGCTGACCGATGCCGAGCGCGACAGCATCATTGACGGCCTGACCACGATCCGTGGCGAAATCGAGGCCGGTACCTTCGACTGGCGCGTGGACCTTGAAGACGTGCACATGAATATCGAGGCGCGCCTGACCGACCGCATCGGCGTGACCGGCAAAAAACTGCACACCGGGCGTAGCCGCAACGACCAGGTAGCCACCGATATCCGCCTGTGGCTGCGCGATGAAATCGACTTGATCCTGGCCGAAATCACCCGCCTGCAAACAGGTCTGCTGGAGCAGGCAGAGCGTGAATCGGACACCATCATGCCCGGCTTCACCCACCTGCAAACCGCGCAGCCTGTGACCTTTGGCCACCATCTGCTGGCCTGGTTCGAAATGCTCAGCCGCGACTACGAGCGCCTGGTCGATTGCCGCAAACGCGCCAACCGCATGCCCCTGGGCAGCGCCGCGCTGGCCGGCACCACCTACCCGATCGACCGCGAATACACCGCGCAACTGCTGGGTTTCGACGCCGTGGGCGGCAACTCCCTGGACGGCGTATCGGATCGCGACTTCGCCATCGAGTTCTGCGCCGCCGCGAGCATCGCGATGATGCACTTGTCGCGATTCTCCGAAGAGCTGGTGCTGTGGACCAGCGCGCAGTTCCAGTTCATCGACTTGCCGGATCGTTTCTGCACCGGCAGTTCGATCATGCCGCAAAAGAAAAACCCCGACGTGCCAGAGCTGGTGCGGGGTAAGAGCGGCCGTGTATTCGGCGCACTGATGGGCCTGCTGACCCTGATGAAAGGCCAGCCTCTGGCCTACAACAAAGACAACCAGGAAGACAAGGAACCGCTGTTCGACGCCGCCGACACCCTGCGCGACTCGCTGCGCGCGTTTGCCGACATGATCCCGGCGATCAAGCCCAAGCACGCCATCATGCGCGAGGCGGCCCTGCGCGGTTTCTCTACCGCCACGGACCTGGCGGACTACCTGGTGCGCCGTGGCCTGCCATTCCGTGACTGCCATGAAATCGTTGGCCATGCGGTGAAATACGGCGTGGATACTGGCAAGGATCTGGCGGAAATGAGCCTGGAAGAGCTGCGCCAGTTCAGCGACCAGATCGAGCAGGACGTGTTTGCGGTACTGACCCTGGAAGGCTCGGTCAATGCCCGCAACCATATCGGCGGCACGGCTCCGGCCCAGGTCAAGGCAGCCGTGGTGCGCGGCCAGGCCCTGCTCGCCAGCCGCTAAAAGCATCGCAGGCAAGCCAGCTCCCACCTTTGACCGGGGCCTTCAATCACCTCGGTCAACTGTGGGAGCGGGCTTGTGTGGGAGCTGGCTTGCCTGCGATAGCATCACCTTAGTGTCACTGACACACCGAGGTGCCTGCATCGCGGGCAAGCCCAGCTCCCACATTTATTACTTCTTCGCCGCGATCATCGCCATAAAGGCCGGCATCGCCGCGTCCTTGTCCGCCGCCACTCGCTGGGCGTTGGGCAGGTCTTGCAGCGTCTTCAGCAAAGCCTTGGCCTTCGGCAACTCAGCCAGCAGATCCAGGCCGAACAGCTTCCCACCAACCGCGCACGCCAAGTCCACGCTGTACATGAAGTACACATCAGCAAGCGTAAAACGCTCCCCTGCCACATACGGCGCAAACTTGCCGTGCCGCCCCAGCGAAGCAACCCCTAACAGCAACTCGGCCTTGGCCTTGTCCTTGATCGCCTGCGGTACCGGCATGCCAAAGAACGCCTCGCCATAGCAAGCCCGGGCCGGCAGTTCGATGTACAACTCGATTTCCCTGCACAACGCCAACACCTGGGCACGCTGGAACGCATCGCCTGGCAGCAGGGCCGGGCCCGATTGCGTCTGTTCGAGGTACTCGAGAATCACGCTGGTTTCGTTGATAAAGCCGTTTTCCACCTTCAGCACCGGCACCTTGCCGCGCGGGCTCACCGCCAGGGCTTCAGGGGTTTGCCCGGCATAAAACGCCACTTCCTCGAAGGGCAGGCCCTTTTCCAGGAGCGCCAGCTTGACCATGTTGTAGTAGTTACTGACCGAAAATCCGTAGAGCTTGAGCATCACAAAGCCTCCAGGCCGTGCAGGGGTTGGCTGGTTAGGTTATAGAACGTGACGCGCCACCTGACCAGCAGCATCACCGGGCTGAATGGAGGTAGACTGGCGCCCTTTCCTGACAGGAGGCAGCCATGAGCGAGCCAACCGATATCGACAACGACGACGAAGAGTTCGCCGAATCCACCTTGACCCAAGCGATCGAAAACCAGATCGAAAGCGATAACCCGCCGGCGGCCAAGGCCACATTCAACAAGCTGACCCTGGTGGGCTACGAGCGCGAAGACATCCTGAACCTGATGGCTCACGTGCTGGCCGTGGAAATCGACGCGATGCTGGAAGAAGACCGGCCGTTCAACACCGACTGGTATGAAACCGCCCTGCGCGCCCTGCCAGAGCTGCCGCCGGAAAACCAGTAACCCTGCCCTTGCTCGCGAAAAACCTGAGCGCGCCGCGTTTCTCCAACTGCCCCGGGTCAACGTTAACGCTTTTCGCGAGCAAGCTCGCTCCTCCAGACTGGACAGTTCGCCCAAGTACGTTCACCTTAGGGGCTGCTAGCGTCTGACAATTCCTAGAACGTCTGGAGTCCTTATGTCGTATACCCCTGAGTTGGTTGCCGAACTGGAAATCCTTGCACTTTTCAACCTGGGCAGTTCCCAGGAAGGTCTGAAAGTCCATCAGACCGCTGCTCCCACTGCCATTGCTGCGGCCAAACGCCTGTTCGAGAAAAAACTGATCGACCAGCCAGATGGCGGCTACCTGACCAGTCTGGGCCGCGACGCAGCAGAACAAGCGCAAACACTGCTGACGATCCTGACCACCGCTACCACCAAAGAAGCCGCCTGACCCACCGTATCGCCCACGGAATCCTCTGTTCACGGATTCCGCGGGCACTTCTGCGCCGACGATAAAATTCTGGCGCCAAAAACAAATTCCCCTTAAACCTCCTACGATTCTGTCTGTAAACTCCTACACGGCCGCCCACGCCGGGCCTGCGAGCCGTTGAGTTCGACATGACCAGTACCCATGAAATCCGCCCTGACTTGGATGAAGGCATTGACCGCAAGGTACTGGCCCAACTGCGCTCGCGTTTCCTCACCCTCAATGCCGGCCGCATGGCCCGGGCTGTCGAAGGCCTGACGCCGCGCCAGCAAAGCGTGCTGGCACTGCTGCCGCTGTTTTTCCATGTCAATCACCCCTTGTTGCCTGGTTATGTCTCGGGCAGTACGCCGGCCGGTTTGTCGAATTTTGAACCGGATGCCCAGGTCCTGGCCGAAGCCCAGCGCCTGACCCGCTCGTTTTCCTACAAGCCACGCCACGGCAACCCGCCCACCCCGATCCACGGTCTGTTCCTGATGGGCAGCCTTGGCACACTGGCCCAGGCCGACCAGAGTGATATGGACGTGTGGGTCTGCCACGCCGCCGAGGTAAACGAGGCCGAGCTGGTCGAATTGCGCAAAAAGTGCCAGTTGCTGGAGGCCTGGGCCCTGAGCATGGGCGCCGAGGCGCATTTTTTCCTGATCGAACCCAGCCGTTTCGCTCAGGGCGGTCGCGATACCCAGCTCAGCTCAGATGACTGCGGCACCAGCCAGCACTATCTGTTGCTCGATGAGTTCTACCGCACCGCCATCTGGCTGGCCGGGCGCACGCCAATCTGGTGGCTGGTGCCAGTCTACGAAGAAGCGCGCTACGCCGAATTTACCCACGCGCTGATTTCCAAACGTTTTATCCGCGCCGACGAAACCCTCGACCTCGGGCACCTGGCCCATATCCCGCCGGGAGAATTTATCGGCGCCGGCCTGTGGCAGTTGTTCAAGGGTATCGAGTCACCCTACAAGTCGGTGCTCAAGCTGTTGCTCACCGAGGTGTATGCCAGCGAGCACCCCAAGGTGCAGTGCCTGAGCCTGCGTTTCAAACGTGCAGTGTTCGCCAACCAACTGGACCTGGATGAGCTGGACCCGTATATCGTGGTCTACCGTCGCATCGAGGAATACCTGCGCGGGCGCAACGAACCCGAGCGCCTGGAACTGGTGCGGCGCAGCCTGTACCTGAAGGTCAACCGCAAGCTCACCACCGGCCAGCGCACCACCGGCTGGCAACGTGCGCTGCTGGAGCGCCTGGCCCATGAATGGGGCTGGGACCAGCGGCAACTGGCCCTGCTCGACAGCCGCAGCCAGTGGAAAGTGCGACAGGTCGCGTCCGAACGCCGCGCCCTGGTCAATGAGCTCAATTACAGCTATCGCTTCCTGACCCAATTCGCCCGCACCGAACAGACCGTGAGCCTGATCAACAAGCGCGACCTCAATGTGCTGGGTCGACGCCTGTACGCCGCCTTTGAACGCAAGGCCGGCAAGGTCGAGTTCATCAACCCGGGGATTGCCCCGGACCTGGCCGAAGACACCCTCACCCTGGTCCACTCGCCTAATCGCAAGGAGCCGGGCCAGTACCATTGGGGCCTGTACAACGGCAGCCTGACGGCCCTGGAATGGGAGCACTTTGCGCCGATCAAACGCAGCCGCGACCTGCTGGAGATGCTCACCTGGTGCCATCGCAACGGCGTGATCGACAGCAGTACTCGCCTGGCCCTGCATCCGGGCACCAGCGATTTGAGCGAATTCGAGCTGTTCAATCTGCTGGGCAGCCTGCAACAGACCGTCGCCCTGCCCCTGACCACGGTGGATGAGGAACGCCTGCTGCGTACGGCGATACCCGAGGAGGTGCTGTTGCTGGTCAACGTCGGCGTCGACCCGCTCAAGCACCACCGTGACTTGAATATCCTGATGACCACCGAGCGCACCGACTCCCTGAGTTACGCCGGCGTCAGGGAAAACCTGGTGTTGACCCTGGACCAGGTGACACTCAACAGCTGGAACGAGGTAATGGTCAGCCGTTACGAGGGCCCCCACGCCCTGCTCGATTGCCTGCGCGATTACCTGAATCAGTTACCACACGACCAACTGCCACGGCTGCGGGTGCGCTGTTTCTGCCATAACCGTGCGCAGTTCATTGCCCAGCGTGTGGAAGAGATTTTCGATACCGCGCAAAACCTGATGCTCAGCCAGCTCAACCACCGCTATCTGATCCAGGTGCAGCAGCACTATCACGTCATGGAACTGGCGCCGGGGCAGGCCAATCATGTGTCCCTGGCCAACCAGCAGGCGCTGGTGGAATACCTCTGTGAAGAACTGGCCAGCTACAGCCCGTTGCACCTGGATGCCATGGCCCTGGAAGACCATGATCTGGCAGCGCTGCTACCTATGGGCCAGGCGGATTGTGTGCAGGTGTTCTACCGCATCAATGACGGTTTCGCCGAGCTGTACGTGCTCGACGAATTCAACGCCCTCTGGCAACAGCGCCTGCCGTTTCATGATGAGCAAAGCTTGCTCGCCCCTTTGCAGCGCTTCCTGCAGTCGGTCATCTATCGTCGGGACGCGCTCTCACCGCTGGACCCGCAGCAGCCACTGGGGGCCGTGCAAACGCTGTATTACCAGCTGTTGCCATCAGCAAGCGGTCGGGCCCGTCGGGTCGAGCCACGACCGGCACCCCAGGTCCCGGCCAACAAACCGTTCTACGACGTGCAGGCGATTATCGGCAAGGGCGCGCCAGGCCAGGTAGGGATTACCCTGTACTGCAATCAGCGGGAGTTTTGTGAACTGGAATTTGGCGACCAGCTGTTTGCAGTGGTCGCCCAGGAGATCGTCGGGCAGCGTCGGGAAACCGAGCGCTATCGTTGCTACATCACCGACCTGGACCTGTCCGGGCTACTCGGTGATGTTCAAAGCCCAAGCAATCTCTACCTGCGCTACAAGGCCGAGTTGGAGCAGGCGCTCAACCAGGCCTTGAATCAGGTCTAGAGCGTGAATGCGCCGCCGTCTTTAGGCTGGCCTTCGACACTCAGCAGCTCAAGCTTGAGGGTCTTGCCACCTGGAGCGGGCCAGTCGATGTGCTGGCCAACCTGCAGGCCCAGCAACGCACTGCCCACCGGGGCGAGGATCGAGATCTTGCCTTCGTCGGCATTCGCGTCCTTGGGGTAGACCAGGGTCAGGTGATAGTCCTTGCCGCTGCTTTGCTCGCGGCAATGCACGCTGGAGTTCATGGTCACGACACCGGCAGGCACTTCATCGTGACCAACCACGTCTTCAGCGCGGTCAAGTTCGGCTTGCAGGGCGATGACGCCTGGCAGTTTATCGTCCATACGGTCGATCAGTTGCTCAAGACGTTGCACATCGAGACGGGTGAGGATGATGGAAGGTGCAGTCATGATTGCGGCAGACTCCTTTTTTTCTGCACAAAAAAGCAAAACCCCGCCAATAAACGGCGGGGTTCTCACGGACCTCGATGAGTTGAGGTGTACCCGGACACTACCACAGCACACCAAATAAACAAGATGGGCTGGTCTGAAGGTCAGGCACCGGCCTTGCGTTGCTCGGCCTGTGCGACGATCACGCGGCGCCGCTGATCATCGGCGGAACGCCATTCCCGGATGTCTTCCACGTGTCGGAAGCAGCCAAGGCAGACTTTCTGCTCATCCAGCCGACACAAACTGATACAAGGTGACGGCACTGCCGGGCTGACATTGCTGAACAGCGGCTTGGGCGGACGGGCGGGTGTGGGCTGGGTCACGATCAAATCTCGTCGAAATCCAGCTCGACGCCGGCCTGTTCCTGAGTGATGCGTGCAAGCATTTCGCTCAGCAGCTCATCGCTGGTGTCGTGGGACCAGCGTTTTTCTTCTTCGTCATAGTCGAAGTGAAAACCTCCGGAACGTGCCGCCAGCCACAACTGACGCAGCGGCTCCTGGCGGCTGAAGATCAATTGGCTACCGTTCTCGAACTTGACGGTCAGCACGCCGGCAGAATTTTCCAGATCCACATCCAGGCCACTCTCGTCGAAAATATCCTCCAGCGCTTGCTGGGTCGCATCGACCAGGTCGTGAAAGCGGGCTTCGGTCAAACTCATGGTGGGAACCTCAAAAAGTGTCTACTCACGCTCAAGCGCCGCACGATACGGAGGCGCCATCATGATTGCAAAGAATACCGATTTCGTTCCCATCAGCCGCGAGAAATATCCCAAATTAATGTAGGTCACTTCACGACATACTCGGCAAAGCCCCGCCGGACGGGTGTCCCGGCACATAGGCAAGCTGGCGGGTGGTCGGTATACTCGGGCGCAATTAATGCATATTCAAGGATTTAGCCATGAAGCGCCTGATCTCTTCCCTTGCTGCGCTCGTCGCGGTCGCTTGCCTCGTCAGTGCCTGTGGTCAAAAAGGCCCGTTGTACCTGCCCGATGACAGCAAAGACCCGAATGAACAGGCGCAAACGTCGCAATCCAAAGCGCACAAGCACGACACCTACTAAGGGAATTTCATGGACGCTTTTAACTACCGGAACGGCGAGCTGTTCGCGGAAGGCGTGGCGCTGTCCGCGATTGCCGAACGCTTCGGCACCCCGACCTATGTGTACTCGCGAGCGCATATCGAAGCGCAATACCGCACCTTTGCCGATGCACTGGAGGGCACGCCAAGCCTGGTGTGCTATGCAGTAAAAGCCAACTCCAACCTGGGTGTACTCAATGTCCTGGCGCGCCTGGGCGCTGGTTTTGACATCGTGTCCCGTGGCGAGCTGGAGCGTGTACTGGCCGCAGGCGGCAAGGCTGACAAAATCGTGTTCTCCGGTGTCGGCAAGACCCGTGAAGACATGCGCCGTGCCCTGGAAATCGGCGTGCATTGCTTCAACGTCGAGTCCACCGACGAGCTGGAGCGCCTGCAAGTGGTGGCCGCCGAGATGGGCGTGCGTGCGCCGATCTCCCTGCGCGTCAACCCGGATGTCGATGCCGGTACCCACCCGTACATTTCCACCGGTCTCAAAGAGAACAAGTTCGGCATCGCGATTGCCGACGCCGAAGACGTGTATATCCGCGCCGCCCAACTGCCAAACCTGGAAGTACTGGGTGTGGACTGCCATATCGGTTCGCAACTGACCAGCCTGCCCCCCTTCCTCGATGCCCTCGACCGCCTACTGGCGCTGATCGACCGCCTCGGCGAGTGCGGCATCTACCTGCACCACATTGATCTGGGCGGTGGCGTGGGCGTGCGTTATCGCGACGAAGAGCCGCCGCTGGTGGCCGACTACGTCAAGGCCGTACGCGAGCGCACCGAAGGCCGCGACCTGAAGCTGATATTCGAGCCGGGCCGCTACATCGTTGCCAATGCAGGCTTACTGCTGACCCAGGTCGAGTACCTCAAGCACACCGAACACAAAGATTTCGCCATCGTCGATGCGGCGATGAACGACCTGATCCGCCCGGCGCTGTACCAGGCCTGGATGGATGTCAGCGCCGTGCGCCCGCGCGACAGCGCCCCGCGCACCTATGACATCGTCGGCCCGATTTGTGAAACCAGCGACTTCCTGGCCAAGGACCGTGAACTGGCCCTGGCAGAAGGCGATCTGCTGGCCGTGCATTCGGCCGGTGCCTACGGGTTTGTCATGAGCTCCAACTACAACACCCGCGGGCGTACCGCCGAAGTGTTGGTGGACGGTGATCAAGCGTTTGAAGTGCGTCGCCGCGAGACGGTAGCCGAGTTGTTTGCTGGCGAAAGCCTGCTGCCGGAGTAAGCCATGCTGCTGCGTTTTACCAAGATGCACGGCCTGGGCAATGACTTTATGGTCCTTGACCTGGTCAGCCAGCACGCGCATATCCTGCCCAAGCACGCCAAGCTGTGGGGCGACCGCCATACCGGCATCGGTTTCGATCAGCTGCTGATCGTCGAGGCGCCAAGCAATCCGGAGGTGGATTTCCGTTACCGGATCTTCAACTCCGACGGTTCCGAAGTGGAACAGTGCGGCAACGGTGCGCGCTGCTTCGCCCGGTTCGTGCTGGACAAGCGCCTGACCGCCAAACGGCAGATTCGCGTCGAGACCAAAAGCGGCATTATCGAGCTGGATATCCGCAGCGACGGCCAGATCAGCGTCGACATGGGCGCCCCGCGCCTGGTGCCGGCCGATATTCCGTTCCAGGCTGAGGCCCAGGCCTTGAGTTATCCACTGGATGTCGACGGCACTGTGGTCGAGGTGGCCGCTGTGTCCATGGGCAACCCCCATGCGGTGCTGCGGGTCAACGACATCAACAATGCGCCGGTGCATGAACTGGGACCGAAGATCGAACATCACCCGCGCTTTCCGGCGCGGGTCAACGTCGGCTTCCTGCAGGTCATCGACCGCTCCCGTGCGCAATTGCGCGTGTGGGAACGCGGCGCCGGGGAAACCCAGGCTTGTGGCACCGGCGCTTGCGCCGCCGCCGTGGCTGCGATCAGCCAGGGCTGGATGGATTCGCCCCTGTTGATCGACCTGCCCGGCGGACGCCTGTCCATCGAATGGGCAGGCCCAGGCCAACCGGTGAAGATGACCGGCCCGGCATCCCGTGTATACGAAGGACATGTCCGTCTATGAGAGCGACTCGCCAATGACCGATAAGCCCCAGGCACCCGCCAAGCAGCCCGAAGGATCCCCTTGCGAAAGCCTGGAGGCAGCGGCCGTCGCCGCTTACCTGGAGGCTAACCCGGACTTCTTCGTCGAACACGACGAACTGCTGCCGGCCCTGCGCATCCCTCACCAGCGCGGCGATACCGTGTCGCTGGTGGAGCGGCAGATGAAGATCCTGCGCGAGCGCAATATCGAAATGCGCCATCGGCTCTCACAGTTGATGGACGTGGCCCGCGACAACGACCGCCTGTTCGACAAGACCCGCCGCCTGATCCTGGCACTGCTGGATGCCGCCAGCCTGGAAGACCTGACCATTGCCGTCGAAGACAGCCTGCGCCAGGACTTCCAGGTGCCGTTTGTCAGCCTGATCCTGTTCAGTGACAACCCGATGCCGGTCGGGCGCTGGGTCAAGGGCAGCGAAGCGCAGACCGCCATTGGCGGCCTGTTGTCGGAAGGCAAGACCATCAGCGGCACCCTGCGCGAGCATGAGCTGGACTTCCTGTTTGGCGAGGACCAGCGCGTGCAGATCGGCTCGACTGCCGTGGTCGCCCTCAACCATCAAGGCCTGCATGGCGTCCTGGCCATTGCCAGCCGTGACCCGCAGCACTACAAGAGCACGGTAGGCACGCTGTTTTTGACCTACATTGCCGAAGTGTTGAGCCGCAGCCTGCCGCGCTTTACCACTGCCCTGCGCGCGGTGCGCTAGCCATGGAACGGCAACTGGACGCCTACTGCGCTCACCTGCGCAGCGAGCGCCAGGTGTCTCCCCATACGCTGGAAGCCTACCGACGGGACTTGAACAAGGTCCTGGCGTTCTGCCAGAAACACCAGATCAGCAGCTGGAAGGCCCTTGATATCCAGGGCCTGCGCAGCCTGATTGCACGCCTGCACCAGCAAGGCCAATCCTCCCGCAGCCTGGCGCGCCTGCTGTCGGCGGTACGTGGTCTGTATCACTACCTCAACCGCGAAGGCCTGTGCGATCACGACCCGGCCAACGGCCTGGCGCCGCCCAAGGGTGAGCGCCGCCTGCCCAAGACCCTGGATGCCGACCGCACCCTGCAATTGCTCGATGGCGCGGTCGAAGATGACTTCCTGGCGCACCGCGACCAGGCGATCCTGGAGCTGTTCTATTCCTCGGGCCTGCGCCTGTCGGAGCTGACCAGCCTCAACCTCGAGCAACTGGACCTGGCCGACGGCCTGGTGCAAGTGCACGGCAAAGGCAGCAAGACCCGCGTGCTGCCCATCGGCAAAAAGGCCCGCGACGCCCTGCTGGTGTGGCTGCCCCTGCGAGCCCTGAGCAATCCGCCGGACGACGCGGTGTTTGTCAGCCAGCAAGGCCGACGCCTCGGGCCACGGGCCATTCAGTTGCGGGTCAAGGCCGCCGGCGAGCGGGAGCTGGGGCAGAACCTGCATCCGCACATGCTCCGGCACTCCTTTGCCAGCCACCTGCTGGAATCGTCACAAGACTTGCGCGCCGTGCAGGAACTGCTCGGCCACTCGGATATCAAGACCACCCAGATCTACACCCACCTGGACTTCCAGCACCTGGCGACGGTGTACGACAGCGCCCATCCCAGGGCCAAACGCGTTAAAGGCGGCGACTCATGAGCATCAAGCTAATCACCTTCGACCTGGACGACACCCTGTGGGACAACGTCCCCGTCATCATCAGCGCCGAAGCGTCGATGCGCCAATGGCTGGCGACCCATGCGTCCAAGGTCGGCGACCTGCCCCTGGAGCATTTCGCCAGCCTGCGCCAGCAGGTGCTGCAACGTCATCCCGAGCTCAAACACCGGATCAGTGTGCTGCGCCAGCGGGTGCTGATGCACGCCTTTGAAGAGGCCGGTTATCCACAGCCGCAAGCCACGGAGATGGCCGATGTGTGTTTTGAAGCGTTCATTCATGCGCGGCACCAGCTCACCGTCTTCCCCGAA
Source organism: Pseudomonas sp. WS 5410 (assembly GCF_012985645.1). Classification (NCBI taxonomy): domain Bacteria; kingdom Pseudomonadati; phylum Pseudomonadota; class Gammaproteobacteria; order Pseudomonadales; family Pseudomonadaceae; genus Pseudomonas; species Pseudomonas sp. WS 5410. Next base: position 85,464 of record NZ_JAAQWS010000008.1, read on the forward strand.
GCCGAGCCGATGCTACAAGCCCTGCGCCAGCACTTTCTGCTGGGGGTGATCACCAATGGCAATGCCGATGTGCAGCGCGTAGGCCTGGCGGATTACTTCCACTTTGCCCTGAGGGCCGAGGATATCGGCATCGCCAAGCCGGATGCGCGCTTGTTTCAAGAGGCGTTGCAGCGGGGCGGGGTGGATGCCAGTGCGGCGGTGCATATTGGCGATCACCCTGGCGATGACATCGCCGGGGCGCAGCAGGCGGGGTTGCGAGCCGTGTGGTTCAACCCGACCGGCAAGGTTTGGGAAGGTGAGGCATTGCCGGATGCGCAGATTCGCAGCCTGACCGAGCTACCGGAGCTGCTCCACAGCTGGAAATAACGCGGCTGCGATACCACTGGAAATCCAAGGTGGGAGCCTGCTGGAGTTTGTTCCAGGCATGAAAAAACCCGCAGCGACGGCGGGCTTTTTCAGCAAGCAAGTAACCGGCCTCAGATAGGCCGACTGCCGTACTTGTTATCCGGCTTCTTCGGTGGATCTGCCACCACGTTGGCCTCGACTTCCTGCACTTTACCGCCTTTGGCGAGGAACTCTTCCATCGCACGGGCCAGCGCATCGCGCTCTTTGTTCTTGGCCTCGACGCTCGGCAGTTCGTCTACCGAAACAGCAGCCTTGGCCTTGCCTTTGGCGGCCGGAACAGGTGCATCATCGCCACCGTCATCGTCAGCAACGTCTTCCGCTACCGCTTCAAGACCTTCTTCGGTGTCGTCTTCGTCACCTACTTCCAGTTCGTCGTTTTCCAGATCATCGTCGCTCATGTTCTACCTCATGACTTGCGAAAAGCAGATTAGTTATAGCCCAGCTTCACCATCTGTCGAAGGCTGCCGGAAAAAAATCAACGTCCACCGGATAACCAGTGGCTTATGCCCCATCACCGTGCAGGTGGCGAGGACTTTACGAGCACCGCCATGATCAGGGTGCTCGTCCAGATAAACGCGTTGCCATGTGCCCATTGCCAAGTGGCCGGCCTTGACCGGCAAACTCAGTTGGCGACCCGATAGGCTGCCCTTGAAATGACCCGGGGCTTGGCCCGCAGGGTAATCAGGGTCTGTCGCCATATACAGTTCTGCGCCCATCGGCGCGCATTCTAGCGCGCTCTGGGAAAAAACAAAGTGCCGAATACGCCTACATGCCTGTAAGACATTCGCACACTGAAAAGTACCGTGTGGATCCAATCACAAACTCGGCACAAAAATGCTCACGCGCCGTCACCACAGGCAAATACCAGACAAAAAAATGCCCGGCAAGCCGGGCATGTTTTTTTTCATACGTTCTTACAAGTTGTAGCCACGTTCGTTGTGCTCCGCCAGGTCCAGGCCAACGGCCTCTTCCTCTTCGGTCACACGCAGGCCGATGGTCAAGTCCAGCACCTTGAGAATTACGAAGGTCACGATGCCGGTATAGATCACGGTAAAGCCTACGCCCTTGGCCTGGATCCAGACCTGTGCGGCAATATCGGTCACGGTGCCGAAGCCACCCAGGATCGGCGCCGCGAATACGCCAGTGAGAATCGCCCCGACAATCCCGCCCACACCGTGCACACCGAAGGCGTCCAGGGAGTCATCGTAGCCCAGCTTGCGCTTGAGGCTGGTGGCGCAGAAGAAGCAGATCACGCCAGACGCCAGGCCGATCACCAGGGCGCCCATCGGGCCTACGGTACCGGCGGCCGGGGTAACGGCCACCAGGCCGGCTACCACACCCGAGGCAATGCCCAGGGCGCTTGGCTTGCCGTGGGTGATCCACTCGGCGAACATCCAGCCCAGTGCCGCAGCAGCAGTGGCGATCTGAGTCACCAGCATCGCCATGCCGGCCGTGCCGTTGGCCGCAGCAGCGGAGCCGGCGTTGAAGCCGAACCAGCCGATCCACAGCATCGCCGCGCCGATCAGGGTGTAGCCCAGGTTGTGCGGGGCCATTGGGGTGGTCGGGTAGCCTTTACGCTTGCCGAGCACGATGCACGCCACCAGGCCAGCCACACCGGCGTTGATGTGCACCACGGTGCCGCCGGCGAAGTCCAGCACGCCCCAGTCCCACATCAGGCCGCCGTTGCCGCTCCAGACCATGTGCGCGATCGGCGCATAGACCAGGGTGAACCAGATGGCCATGAACAGCAGCATGGCGGAGAACTTCATGCGCTCGGCGAACGCACCGACAATCAGCGCCGGGGTGATGATCGCGAAGGTCATCTGGAAGGTGATGAACACCGCTTCCGGGAACAGCGCCGCAGGCCCAGTGATGCTGGACGGTGTGACACCCGCCAGGAACGCCTTGCCCATGCCGCCGAAGAACGAGTTGAAGTTGACGACGCCCTGTTCCATGCCCGTGGTGTCGAACGCGATGCTGTAGCCGTAGACGACCCACAGGATGCTGATCAGACCAGTAATGGCGAAGCACTGCATCATCACAGAAAGAATGTTTTTGGAGCGGACCATGCCGCCGTAGAACAGCGCCAGGCCAGGGATGGTCATGAACAGCACCAGTGCGGTGGCTGTCAGCATCCAGGCAGTGTCGCCGGAATTGAGGACTGGAGCCGCCACTTCGTCTGCCGCCATGGCCAGGCTGGGCATTACGATGGACAACAGGGCTCCTAGCCCTGCGAATTTACGCAGAGTCATATTGTTTTCTCCTGGGGCGTTGGGGTTTGGCGGCTTAGATTGCGTCGGTATCGGTTTCGCCGGTACGGATGCGAATAGCCTGTTCCAGATTGACCACGAAGATCTTGCCGTCACCGATCTTGCCAGTGTTGGCCGCCTTGGTTATCGCCTCGATAACCCGATCAAGATCCTTGTCGTCAATGGCGACATCAATCTTCACCTTCGGCAGGAAATCGACTACGTATTCCGCGCCGCGATACAGCTCGGTATGACCCTTCTGCCGACCGAAGCCTTTGACCTCAGTGACGGTAATGCCCTGCACGCCGATCTCGGACAGTGACTCGCGTACATCGTCCAACTTGAACGGCTTGATGATGGCAGTGACTAGCTTCATGAAAACTCTCTCCCGAATTGGTGGACTTGCCCCAGGAAAACAAACCCGTCTCAAGTCTAAGCGCAGTGCCTGGCTTTGTAACGCATCGTCGCCTCGGCAAATGCCTTTGCGACGCCAGCTAACCGTTGGTGACGAAACATGTACCCTGGTCCGTCAGCGCACTGCATTCGTCACAGCGACTGCATCAGTGCATGGGTCATGATCGTCTAAGCAGAAACCTTGCCAGCTCCGTAAAAGTCACTGAAATCAATCCGTTGCCCGTCTACGCCCACCAATGGGCCGGTGCAGCAGCCTGGATACGCACAAAAACAGTGCATCCGCATTCAGCCCAATGCGCGAAAAGCGTGCGCAGGCCACGCTGAAAAGACTATAGGCGCTGCGTGATACACTGCCGGCCAACTGTTTTCCGGAATGTTTCCCATGCTCGCGCCCAAAGACCTCCTCGACGCCCTGAGCGGCCACGCCTCTCGCCTGTTCAGCGGCGAAACCCCGCTGCCCCGCAATGAAATCGAAAGCCAGTTCAAGGCGCTGCTGCAAAGCGGGTTCAGCAAGCTGGACCTGGTCAGCCGTGAAGAGTTCGACAGCCAGATGGTAGTCCTGGCCCGCACCCGTGCGCGGCTGGAGAGCCTGGAGGCGAAGGTGGCGGAGTTGGAAGCGCGGCTGAATCCACCTCAGGAATAACCACCGCGTCCCCTCTTGGAGCCGGCTTGCCGGCTCCTGCAATGACAGCGCCTGGATACGTTCTGTAAAACCTGCGCACAGCGCCTCACCCGCCCTCGTCTACCCTTGAAAAACCGCAACACGCGGCCCTCCCTTTCAAGGAACGAGCATGTCCCTCGCCATCGTCCACAGCCGCGCCCAGATCGGCGTCGAAGCCCCCGCCGTCACTGTCGAAGTGCATATGGCCAATGGCTTGCCGTCCCTGACCCTGGTGGGCCTGCCGGAGACCGCGGTCAAGGAGAGCAAGGACCGGGTGCGCAGCGCCATTCTCAACAGCGCGCTGCAATACCCCGCGCGCCGTATCACCCTCAACCTGGCGCCCGCCGACCTGCCCAAGGACGGCGGGTACAGATTAGTCAGCGCTGTGGACATAAACTGAATATGTTCCATCCATGGACATGAAATAACATCCCGACATGCGCCGCCTAAATCGAAATTTGAACCTAGTATTTTGGACAGGTAAGTCGGGCTGACAGATATTTCTTTCCGAAGAAATCAATTCTGCCTCAAGGCGAACAACAGCTTCAAATTTAGGTACCGCATTTTGGTTAGTGGATTCCAAAAAAAAGCTCATAGGGCTATGCACAAATAAAGGCTGACATCCAAATGAAAGCCGTTGTAACGCCGAGGTGCACGCCTAAACCCAAGCCGTTATTTGGGCAATAAATAATCTCTAACTAAGAATTTGGAACTGGTCTTTTGGGTAGTGAATTAAAAAACTAAGTGGACTAGCCCATGATAGGCCCTGAAAACTTATAAGTATCGAGGCATGGACAACCGATAAAAATCTTGCTATTGATAAAAAATCGCCACCAACAACGATCAAATTAAAAATGGCTAGATTGGAAAGTATTCAATACCGTACGAGCTACGCACGTATTGAACTCGACAGTATCCATTGGGTGACCTCTAAAGAGGTTTCCATTTCTGATCTGCCCGCATTATTCTGGATCACTTGCATGCCATGGAGGGAAGCAAATTCCTGGTTTCGCGAACAGGTATTAATTAACGGAAAGGATAGTAAAACAGCGCTATCAAATGCTAATGCCCTCCAACATTATGCGACCTGGCTAGAGAGCGAAAAACTTGACTGGAAGTATTTTCCGTTAAGAAAGGATGATCGCTGCCTACTAAAATATAGAGGCCATTTAATTAAAGAGAGAGACGCCGGAAACATAGCACCTTCTACTGCAACAGCTAGAATGAATCATGTTATAAGATTCTACCGCTGGGTAAAAAAAACCGGATTAATCTCACCCAACCTAGAGCTCTGGACGGACATAAGTGTCGCAATTAGAACACACACAAGCGTAGGATTTGAACGTACACTCCAAATTCAGTCGTGTGACTTAAGCATCCCAAACGCGGGGAAACGCGGAACAACATTGGAAGACGGCGTGTTTCCGGTTTCTGCAGTGGATAGAGAACTAATCCTAGACATTGCTGAGATGCATTGCCCACCCGAGCTGTACTATATGCTCCTACTAGGGTTCCATACCGGCATGAGAGTTCAAACAATCTGTGACCTAAAAATTAAAAATATAACAATGGCCACCAGGCACCCGGTACGAGACAAAACATTTTTGATTGCTGTGGGTCCCACCGCATCCCCACCAGTACGTACAAAATACCAAATCTCAGGACTTATAGAAATCCCAGAACAGCTGTTAAACACTCTAACTACATATGCCAATTGCATCCGACGAGCAAAGAGAGAAATCTTCGCAAAGCAAGAACACAAAGACTTATTGTTTTTAACAAGTCGTGGAAATTCATATGCGAGAAGAGGAACGGAAACCTCACCTGCAATCAATGTCGCAATGAACGATCTGCGGAAGCAAGGACTATCCCGCGGAGTCGCAGTGATGCAGGGTTTTTCGTTCCATCGATCGAGAGCCACTTTTGCCACAGAATACACCAAAGTAGCGTTATCGATAAATCCGAAGCACGCGCTCAGCATGGTGAAAAATGCCATGCTGCACAAAAATGAAAGCACAACGCTGGCCTACATAAAGTTTGTAGAGAACACCCCAATTAAAGAAGCCGCCAGTAACAAATTCACCCAAGAATTTTTAGGCAGGTACTATGGCAACGCGGCCTGAAATTGACGGCATTCCGCTACTAATTTTTTCAGGCGTGAATTATGGCCCTAGAGAAACACACCATGATTTGCGCTGCTTGGTGTACGAAAGAGGCACAAGGGGAAATGTAAGAGATAGCCAAGAACTCTTGGCATCGGAACATAAAACCTTGGTTCCCGAACGAATTCAATTGGCGTTGAAAATACATGAAACCCTGAATTCAATAATAGTCGGAGGCGGAAGTGCATTAACTCTAAGGGGGAAGATCGGAGCCGTTAGGGGTTTTTTCCAGTGGGCGGAAGATAGACACTCTCCTATAACGCTTACTACTGTAGAAGCTTTATACCTATCATGGTCTGATTACCTATGGGAGCGTGTTCGTAACAGAGGCATCGAGGAAAACTATGCGGCTAACTTATCATCCAAGCTAGGCTCATTACTGAGCGGAGTACTGGAATTATCATCTGGCCTGCATTCGCGTACGCCATTCTTTAACGCCAAGGTTCGAAGCCGAAATCGGACGAGAATTAAAACCGCATCTGACAAAGTGGATCTGCCCGAAGCATTCAAGTTTGGTAGATTCTTGCATGACATTACACGGAACCTGACTCTCGAGAGAATACAATCAGCGCTGCCCTTATTGATCACGTTCAGTGACGGTCAAGAGATCAGCGAGCGCTCGGGTTACTCGCCCAACACGAAAAGTATAAGGGCGCTAGCAATCGCCGACTATGCAGACGAAGAAGAACTTATTGCGGAAACATTCAGAGCAAGGTACGCCCTAATCAACCTGAGGGTGATGGCTGAGCTACTTATTTTCATATCACAAACCGCCATGAATCTTAACGAGGCCAGAAAGCTAAAAATCGGAAAGTTTTCCTATAAAAGCTTAAGTCGCGGATACGAGGTAAGACGAATATACAAAAACCGGAAGAAAGGCGTTGTAGAGTTTGAAATCTTCAGCGAATACAGGATTATATTTGAAGACTACTTAGAATGGCGCAACACGCTTTATTCAACTAGCACTAACGACCTGCTTTTCCCTTTTTTTTCGTATCAATGCAATGGAAATTCAGACTTCGCGCCTAGTTTTCTTCCTATAAAATCAAGATGTAAAATTTTAGGCATCACACCTGTATTGCCTAGAAATCTAAGAAAGCTGAAATTAAATTGGTTTGCGCGCGAGACTAAAAACTTAGAACTCACACTCGAACTAGGGCAGCACACCAAGGAGACTTACCTCAGACATTATCATCAGCCTAACTTTCAGATAGCACTGATTGAGATCAGCTCTTTCTTTAACACCCATGATCCTACATTGCAAGCAGCAGGGACAGGAGGCTGTAGCATCGCCAATCCCCTGGCCATTGAGAATATTCCTAAACAGGCAACAACACCTGACTGTGTAAGCGCTGCCGGTTGCCTCTTTTGTGTGAATCACCGTGACATTGATTCTCAAGATCATGTCTGGTCTTTAGTCTCTTACCGCCACTACAAAATTTTGGAACTTGCCACTTATACCGCTAAGCTTATTCCACACGATACAAACCCTTGCGCTTTAGCCATAGATGCCTTGAATTCAAAAATTCAGTATTTTTCCGCTTCCGAGGGGTTGCGCCCTGAATGGGTGGCAGAAGCACTTGAGCGGATTGCTGAAAGCCATTACCACCCTAAGTGGGATGGGTTCATTAAAATACTGGAATTAACAAGTGAAAATGCCGCGCAATATTAATATTAGGGTGGAGTCCACCTTAGAGTATATACCTAATCTACCATTGGATGTTTGGCCTCCGGAGGCCAAATTTCCCATTATCCGTGACAAGTATGGAAAAACAATTAGTATATACAGCGCTACCATATGGGACTTAACGGCTTGGTCAGCCACATCATCCATCATAAACTTCAACGATCCTTCGCAACCGGGATTTAAGGTGAAAAACTGCGAGTTCAATGGCGGCAAGCTACGAGAAATTTGCGCTTGGTGGCTCTATGGATATCACCCGGTTGGAACAGCAGCAACTTTGAAAGCGAGATTTGGTAAAATCTACAAACTCGTTGAAGCCTGCAGCAGCTACGGGTTAAAAATAACCGAGCTAAATTCCAACCTTACAATTTTGGACAAGATCTCGAAGCAGCTGGCTCCCTCCTCCATACCATCGGTTATTTCGCTATTGCATGGCCTTTATGAAAATAGGGCATTCCTTGGATTTGTGATCTTAGAGCCCAAACAAATTGCACGACTTTCATCGATCTCTAATGATCACGCAGTACGGCAGACTCCTTACATCCCACCACGAATCTGGGAATATCAAGTCCGTCGCCTTAGGCTTTTTCTTGAAGAATTCGTTGACAATAGCGGGAACATTGAAAATTGCTTCCACCACTGCTTAGAAGTATATCAAAGATTTTACGGATTAGATGCATGCTACGGAAATCGTAAGGGCCTGGGCACTGCTTTCGGGTCGAGAATGTACAAAGATCACAGGAAATATTTACTAGGCGGGAAATTTTCGGACGTTCTGAAGCTATACGGACTAACAACCCTGTTCCGAAACTGGCTAATTGATGACGATGCCGAATTAGACAGTGGGGGTAAAGGGGTGACATTGCTAACATCGCTCTTCACGATGGCACAACAGATTGGACTAGCATACCTGTTAAATTTTTCGATGATGCGGTATCGCGAGGCATCTGAGCTACGATCTGATTGTCTCAGCTATGTGGACGATAATCAATTCGGACGACTTTGGTTAGTATCTGGAGAAACTACCAAAATCTATCACGACTCAGACGCTCGCTGGGTAGTTTCTCCTTCTGTAAAAATTGTTATTACTGCAATGTCACTGATTGCGAAATTACGTATGCACTGTGCATGCCAAGATAGAAAAGTACCTTTCAATCTAGCACTTGGGGTAAATCCATATATCATAAACAGGTCTTATGAACCTTGGTCTAAACGCGTCGGAGTAGAGATGGACATGGATAAACGCCCATGCTATTTCTCTTACATGGAGGTGATAAGTTCACACCCCAAGCTTTTTGACCCACGCGAAATCACTATTCAAGAAAATGATTTTGAACTGGCTCGACTTGTTACCCCGTCGATTAACCAAGAGAGATTTTCCGTTGGAAAGATATGGGAGTTCACATGGCACCAACTGCGCCGAACTGGTGCTGTGAACATGCACGCTTCCAATATGGTAACTGATGAGTCTGCCCAACAACAATTAAAGCACCTTTCACGAAATCAATCCTTGTACTATCGACAAGGTTATTCAAATGTTGCACTTAATGAAGACGCCAAGGCGGAGTATGTCAAAGCGATGTATGACGTCCAGGTCTCCGGAGCCTTAAACTTTTTGCATGATCGCTACATCTCACCATATGGAGTAAAGCGTAAACTGGAAATGCTTTCTCCTATATCCGAGCGAGACTATAAAAGCTTAATGATTGCTGCCAGATCTGGCGAACTCTCTTGGAGAGATGTCTTGCTCGGCGTTTGCACTCATCGCGGTACCTGCCAATACGGCGGCGTAGAAAACATTATTAAATGCGGCGGAGGTGTCGACAACACTCCATGCGCCCATCTATTAGTGGATACTGAGAAAAAGAGCATTATGAAAAAACTGGAGTCGGTAATTCAATCAAGGAAATTAAGCGCAACTGAAGGTTCTCCATATGCACAGTCTCTAGAAGCGCAACACTCAGCCATACAAAATATGTTGCGCATAATTAAAACTGTGGAGATGTGAAATGCTACCGCCCAATTGCTCAGCAGAAGATAGATTCCGGGCTGCTTTTGAAAGGCTGAAAATTGGTGCGTCGTCTATTGTTCCTTCTGGTACACCAATCACACAAAACAATGTTGCAAGGGAAGCAGGCCTGGATCCGTCAGCGCTTAAGAAAAGCCGTTTCCCAATATTAATCAATGAGATCAAGAACTGGATTGCGTCATTTTCCGTGGACACTCCACCTTCCAAGCATAAACAATTGGTTGGCCAGAGGGATAAAAATCGAACGTTGCGTACGCAAATTAAAGAAATAAAAACCCAAAGAGATTATCTTCAATCCCTTTTGCTTGAGGCGGACGCTAAGATTATGGAGCTTTCAACAGAGCTAGTAGAAATTAAAAAATTAGTAGAAAGCCAGAAATAAATAAACAGAAATCGATCGACATTAACGGATACAGGCTTCGGGATGCGCCTGAATAAGCAGATGCAAACTTGTTCCACAGGCGCATAAATACCGCCCTATATATTAAACTCATACTCAGAATCCAGACAGCAGTTTCCGGTAGACCAGTAGATGGATACATCAGGATGTGGTCTCGACAGTTCAATATACCGGTCGATGGGCGGGCGTTATAAGCAGTTCGGAAACATCGTCATGACGGTGCTCGAGCTGATGTGAAACAGCGATATTCGGCGCTCAAGCATCCAATCCCTGTCGATTGCGCTTGCCCCAGCATTTGCAAGCTGACGGCCTGGTGCGCTCCCACTGTGCCGGATATGGACTGAAGCTTGGGCACAGTGGCCGCAGCCGGTGGAGCAACGGGCTTAGGCGTATCGCGTTCCGTTGAATCGTAAAAAAATGGTTCGAGAAGAGGCCAGGTCGCCAATGCTGGATGCATAGTTTGAGGACTGATAGGAAGTTTCGAAATTTCATACTGTCTGATCGCCTCGCATCGTCCAGCCAGTCTCACGGCTTGTGGAGTAGGGTAGTGGCGGAGGAGTTGTTTGGCTTGATCCCGGACGTTGTCGGGTAATGATCTATCTCGCCAAAGCATCGCCAAAAAACTGCCCGTTTCAATCACGCTAAGTGTCCGCTCGTAGGGTGTGGTCATTGTGGTTGCTCCGCACGAGTGACTAGGGCAAAAAGCTTCAGCAGGACCTCGGTAGCTTTCCCGATGAGCATTAGCTCATTCGGCTCGGCGGTACTGACATCCTCCGTGTTGACATGAATGACTGTCGCGCCGGATGACAGCGCAAGCCAAGGAATGTCCGCCGCAGGGGTGACGATCCCGGATGTGCCTACGGATATCAGGACGTCGCAGCTTTTTACCGATGCGATCGCCGACTTCCAAACGTCTGACGGTAAATCCTCGCCGTACCAGACCACGTTCGGCCTTAGTCTTCCACTGCACCTTTCACAGCGCGGCGGCTCGACCAATGCTCCACCCGCTGGCAGGGGCATCTGATGCTGAGGCAATGTTCCGGGGCGATGGCACGCAAAGCACTTTGGCGTAGACAGACTGCCGTGCAGATGCAGTACATCGCCAGAGCCTGCTCGCTCATGCAAGTCATCGACGTTTTGAGTGATGACAGAGACTTTTCGACCTGTGGCTGCTAACTGAGCGACAGCAAAATGGGCAGCGTTTGGTTGGGCGTTTGTAACCTGCTGCCGTCGCCACAGATACCATCCCCACACAAGCTGCGGATTTCTACGAAAGACGCTCGCCGTTTCTAACGTCCGCGGATCGTGCTCAGCCCATATGCCGGTCAGCGGGTCACGGTATGTGGCAATACCACTTTCGGCCGAAATACCAGCTCCAGTGAAGCAAACGATATGTCTGGCATTAGACACCACCTCTCTCGCCCGCTCTAAAGCAGCCCATGACGCCTCGAAATCTTCGTGCTTAGGCTTCATAAAACTCCCCGCATTAGGGAACGGCGGCATATAGGTACGGCTCGTTCAGATCGAGAGCACGATCGGATGCTTGAGGAATGTGAGAACGAAGACGCTGCTGCGAATACCACACTTGCCGCGTCTTCCTCTTCCGCAGATCGAGATCTCCTAGCTTATAGGTGCCCATCGACGTCCTATAAACAACGGCCCCTGCATCCGTCCCAATTCCCCGGTAGCAAACGATCTGAATCAGTTCTTCTAGGCTCCAATCCTCCCCGCCCGTAAGGCTTGGTGGGCATACCATTTGCACTGCTTCAATGGCCACATCCTTCGCGAGTGAGAGGTAGTGCTGGAGCTCGTAGGCGCAGCGAATTAATGCAGCTCTGTCGCGCTTACCAGTATGAATTGAAGTAATCGTTGCGAGGAAGCAAATGCCTTCGACTTCGCAATGTAGTCCTACATGTACATCGCGGCTCTTGGGATCAAGCACGTAAATCACTAGTGACACCATTGCGAGTGAGCCGGCTCGCGTGAAACGGCTTAAGGGTTGAAAATCGCCAGCGCTTGCCACGAGGCCCCACGCTGAAGGCCCGTGATACTAGAATGGAATTGGCGTACTGATGCAGCTACTGAGGCGGAAACCCCACCTATACATGTTATAGCTCCGCGATGTGGGGTGTCAAAGCATGGCCTGATAATCTCTTTTGTGGCTGCACGGAAGAGAGATGGAATATCTGGAAGCCCTTGGGCAAGTCCTTAGGGAGATCCGAGTCGACGCCGGACTGAGACGCGAGGATTGCCTGCGCGCATTGAGTCGCGAGTATTTGGGGGCCGTCGAGAGAGGTCGGCAATCGATATCCATAGCGAAGCTCAGGTCGCTATGTGAATGCTTAGGGGTTATGCCAAGTCTTGTGCTATTTGCGGCAGAAGCCCGATTGGGCGCCTTAAAGCTAGATGAGTATCAAGCTACCCAAGAACGTATGATCACCGAGTACATCGCAGACAAAAAGCTACGCAACGAAGAGGGTGCCGCGGCCATTCAGGGTGTAAGAGGACGCCAGGCGGAGAAAAATCGTAAGGCAGTCCAGTCTCTGAAGCTTGAAGGGCTGACCAAAATCGAAATAGCTCGGAAGCTGGGCATCGGTACCACAACCGTTGATCGGCATTGGCATCAGGCAAAGGACAACGGATAAGCCCTTAACTGCTTGCCCCCTTACAAGCTCCCACGCGCGTACGCCACTCTAGGGCAATGCTATCGTTGGAGGAAGAATGCCTAAGGATTTCGAACTCGCTTAATCGGTACGCTAACCTTAGGTCGACAATTGCGCCATCCAGAGCCAGTCGCTCAACGACGATCCTTTGGAGTGAGCAGGTTACCAAAGCCAATGCGGGTAAACCGTCCCACTCGTACCGGGGGAAATACCAACTCGTGGAATGAGGGGGCCGGCATCACATTCCGCCGCCTGTAGAACGGATAGGGTCTTACCTAACCTCGTTCGAAAAAGCTCACCGGCTGAGCCGACTACATAGACTAGCGCCGTTTCTCGCTGCTGGCTGCATAGCCCTAGCGTCAAATCGACCCTTGCTTACCACAGATCAGTACCGCCGCAGGCCATAGCTTGCGGACGTTAGGAGCTTTTATGAAAACCGCTTCGGCCTCATTCGCTGTTCTCACAGCCTTGGCCGCCCCGACCTTCCGGCTTCACAACCTGGGAACTCGACCATCACCCTAGGTGAATTGAGCGCTTCAGGTCAGGCCGGCGTAGCACTTCACACCGAGAATGTACTGACATCCGTCGATGTGCTGGGTGGGGATCAGGTTGAGGGAAAAAACGTGATGAATCGCTGGCAATTGCTGGGCCAGATGCCTGGTATCCAACTGGCGGAGACAGGCCAGGGGGCCGAGTCGGGTACCTCCAAGCCTGCGAGCAATGCCTTGCTTAGCTCAGCAACAAAGCAAGGCTTGCCAAAAATACTGGATGGGCATACAGTAAATACCATGGCGTGGGTGACCCGCGAGAGGGCCCGGCAGCCCACTTCCGCAAACCTGGAGGAAAGCGTAAAACCGCTGGATGGCATTTTGATTCCATCCGTGGAGCTGTATAATTTTCATCACCGCCACAGCATCACCGGTGATCGAGAAGGTCAAATTATTTCAAATAATCTGAACCTCAAGGAAATTATATAACTGCTTTAATATTTAAGTGATACCTCCAATGCCGATGCGGAAAAGGATTGCCCAGCTACTCAAAGGAAACCCAGGGCTGAAAGCTCGCGATATTGCGAAAGCTCTGGAGTGCGACCGGAAAGAGGTAACTAAATGCTTATACGACCATCTAGATGTTTTTGTCCAGGATGATAATTTCGTATGGCAGTTAAAGAAGGATGCAAGTTTTGTTTTAGAGTTTACCTCTACAGGGACATGGATAACCCAAGAACATTTTGAGAAGTCACTCTTAAAGTCCGGATCACCGCTAGATGCTATTCATGGGCATGTAGTATTAAAAATTCAGAAGGAACGAAAAGTCCTTCTTTGTGCTGCCGCGCGAATCCTAGCGCTTGCCAATCAACTGATTTTTGCAAAAAAAACAGTTGAGATTGATTTCACAGAGAACAAATCGACGCTCTCTTACTTGAATCGATCGGGCTTTATCGATCGGCTGGATCGGGCGGTTAAAGTTCTTCCTCGCCGACCGCCTACCTCCGCAGCCCAACAGTACAAAGCCAATAATGCTGGATTGGTAGAGCTGCTAGAGATCAAGCCTAGCAGCAGCGAAAACCCAGCGAATGAGAGCGTACCTGAGAGCATCAAGCACAGCTTCGTCGAGGCGTTTGGCGAGCAACATGCCAATAAGCTGTTTACCCTCGTCAGCGAGTTTGTGGGCAATGTAGAGGAACACTCAGACACCCAAATACCTGGGTTTGCTGGGCTACAAAGCTATAGGCGTTACGGTTCAACGTGCCTGGTGGCGGTGATTTCGGATTCAGGCAAAGGTATCTGCGCGACACTACGCCCTGCGCTTGATGTGCATTTTCCTGAGATAGCCAACCAGTTCCCAGGCTCGCAAAAAATCTCAGACCCTATGTTGATTATTCATGCGATGAGATATAGAGGGCTGAGCAGACTGGGCAAAGGCAGAGGTGCCGGCTTGAATGCTAGCCAATATCAAGCGGAGAAGTTGAATGCTACGATTAAAATTAGGCAGCAAAATTTTTCTGTAGCGCTTACTTTCAAAAATCAGAGCCTTTATGGTCATGAGTGGTCCTTAGACTTACCGAAACTTTCGGGAACACATGTTGTCTTTGAATTTACTCTTGACATTTAAATTCACTCTTGACATTTAAGATGTTTCTGGTTAAACTGAAGATATGAACGAGAATATTAGCATTATAGACCTTCGGGATTTCACGGACGGAAGCAACCCCTACGGCACAGCTAGGGGTAGGAAGGCTCATGCTCAATTAATTGATTTTATTGATTCAAAAATAAAATCAAAAACAATTGGTATATCCCTCAAGAGAATTGAAGGCGCTGATGTTTCCTTTCTCCGTGAATGTTTAATCTACACTTTTAAACGATACGCTAAACAGATAGCGTTTTTCGTTAGAGATATTGCAGATGAAGACATAATCGATAATCTAAATGGTGCAGCTTTATCAGGTGACTACATAGTTACGTGCTGGACCAGCAACAAATGCTTCTTCGTCGGCCCTAAGCCATCCGAGTCCAGCAGAGCCCTTCTGGACGCCGTTACCCAAAAGCGCTCAGCGACCACTGTCCAAATCGCCCAAGCTCTAGATATGAGCGTTCAGAACGCTAGCACCCGCCTCAAACGCCTATCCGAGGACGGCTTCTTGGTGAGAGCTGAGATGACCGCTGAAAGCGGCGGGAAAGAGTTCGTCTACCACGTGATTGGCAATTCTGCTTAAAGGGGTTGCTTTATCGAGAAAAGGAGGTATGCTCTTGGCATGTCTCCTTTTTTTGGATTCGGGTTAAACCGGATAATTGATCGAGACGGGTACGGTGACCAGGAGGACCCCGCATGAAAGCGCACTACGAGATTCACGAGTCGAAAAATGGCGAAATGCGCTTTCAGCTCAAAGACCCCAAAGGAATGGTGATCCTCTCCAGCACCGTGTACACCAGTCGGGCAAGCTGCGGTAAGGGAATGGAGTCCTGTCGTGAGCACTCTCCATTCGACCGGTTCTACAGCAGGAGCGAGACAGGGGAGCATTCATTTAGCTTGAGGTCGTCCAACAACAGGATCATCGGCCACGGAGGCAAGCAAGCCACCGCTAATGATCGGGACGCAGTGATTTCAGCAGTTAAGAAATATGCGCCGACAGCGCAAATCATCAACTACAGCGAAGAAGGAGAGGAAAAATGTAAAGCCACCTGACCGAAGAAAAACTTCGTAGATGAGATACCGGAAAGCGAGTGCAATCGCCGTACGGTGGAGTGGAATGCTTTAAGCGAACAACAGTATTCCCATGTTCCGCACATCAGTCAAGCATCGACTGCAGAACTTCTCAGCTACGGCAATGAACTGGATCGCCCCTCGGCGACCCGAAGCCGCTATGCGCGGAATTCAAAGGAAATACTGAAATATGAACACTGAAAATCAGCATCATCAACACCATATCACCGTTCAAATTGCTGGCGATGACCTGCAATTCCGTCCGGTTCATCTGGAAGACCGCACTCCCACTGGAGCGCAAATTGCGGCGGCGGCAGGCTTCACGCCAGATCAATTGCCGGTCATCCTCCAACTGCTGCCCTCGGGGGCTCTCGAAGACATTCGCCCGGACGAGATCGCCAAGATCACTGATGGCCTGAACCGTTTCATCGTGGTCGAGTCGGATCGGAAATACCTTCTGACCGTGGATGGCGCCCGATTTGAATGGCCATGTCACCATATCTCCGGTCAAACCATCCGCATCCTGGCAGACATCGCAGACAACAAGCGGCTGCTGCTCGAACGTGAAGACGAAGCTGACAAAGATATCGAGAACAACGAGTTCGTTGACTTGGACGAGCCGGGGGTCGAGCGCTTCATCACCCGTAAAGCCATCTGGAAGCTGAATGTCCAGGGTGTGGTTTACGAGTTCGAGACGCACACGGTGAGCGTTCGTGAGGCCATGATCAAAGCCAAACTCGACACGAACCAAGCCTGGCAGATCTTCCTCATGGTCAGTGACCAGCCGAAGAAGGAGCTCACCATCAATGACGTGATCGATCTGCGCGCCCCAGGTATCGAGAAGCTTCGGTTGACTCAAAAGGACGTGAGTAACGGCGAGGTCCCGCAGGTACCACGCCGTGAGTTCAGTCTGCTGCCACAGGACGAGCAGTATCTGAACGCGGCGGGCCATCAATGGGAAACCCGCTTGAACACTGACGGTGGTCGCTGGCTGGTGATCAACGACTACCAACTTCCTCCTGGTTACTCCCACGCAGTGGTTCAGCTGGCACTGAACGTGCCGGCTGGCTATCCAGCCGCCATGCTCGACATGTTCTACGTCCATCCAGCAGTGCGACTGGCGAACGGGGCAGAGATCGCTCAGACCCAAGTGGTGGGCCACATCGATGGCGTCACGTTCCAAGGCTGGTCGCGTCACCGGGCTTGGAATCCGGCAACGGATAACATCACCACCCAACTCGCGATGGCAGACGGTTGCATCATGAAGGAGGTAGGCCTGTGAAAGCCCATTCTCGTCTGGTGCTGACGGACGAGATCCATACCTCGCTTCGGGAACACCTGTTCCCGGGCGACGGTAAGGAAGCCGCAGCCATCCTCATTTGCACTCGCTCGCCTGGCAGCAACCTGAAACTTCTCAGCCAAGAGCTGATTTTGGTACCGCACAAGGAGTGCTCAGTCCGTACTCCTGACTCACTCACCTGGCCAGGCAAGTACCTAGAAGACGCCATCGATAGAGCGCTCGTGGGGGCGCGCTCAATCATTTTGGTCCACTCCCATCCTGGCGGTTTGTACGAGTTTTCTTGGGTCGACGATGCGAGCGATGCCGGCACTATGGTTTCGCTAGCTCAGGGGGTGGAGTCCATTCACGGCTCGGCCATCATGGTGCCGTGCGGAGCTATGCGCGCGCGCATTTATCATCCTGACCAAACGTGCGAAGACATTGAGCTGGTCACGGTCCCCGGAGACACGATCCTTTTCTGGTCGATCGACGCTGAAGAGCACCTGACGCCTCCTATGGCATTTACTTCGCAGATGCCCCACGCACTCCAGCGACTGACGGTCGCGGTGATTGGGGTCTCAGGCACCGGCTCGATCGTCGCGGAGCAAGTGACCCGCTTGGGGTTTGGCAAAGTCATCCTGGTTGATCATGACCATGTTGAAGAGAAAAACCTCAATCGTATCCTCAACTCGACTATCGCCGATGCTCAGTCAAAACGCCCTAAAGTTGAGATGTTTGCAGAGGCCATCGAGCGGATCCGTGGCCCCAACGTCGCCGAGCCAATTAACAACTCGGTGCTCTCGCGCGAAGCTGTTTTAGCGGTTGCTAACGCTGATGTCATTTTTTGCTGCGTCGATACGCACCAAGGCCGGATGATCTGTGATCTGATGGCATCAAGCTTCCTAACGCCATTGTTCGACGTAGGGGTAAAAATTCCTACCCGTCCCACCGAGTCAGATGGAAGAGCAATTCACGACGTTCAGGGGCGAATTGACTACGTCAAGCCAGGCGGCGCCACACTGGCCGACCGTAAAATCTACACCCCAGACTCGCTCTACGCTGAGGCACTGCGGAGCACTAACCCCGACGCACATCGTGATCAAGTGGAGCATGGCTACATCTCCGGTGTTCAGGAGGAAGCCCCTTCTGTGATCACGCTGAACATGCGAGCAGCCAGTGCTTGCGTGAACGAGTTCATTGCCCGGGCGTTCCCGTTTCGCGAAGAACACAACTCCAAATATGCCCAAACAAATTTCACGCTGTCTGGGTGCCTGGAGGACTTCGAACACGAGGACTCATTCAGAAAAGCGCCTAACCCTAAACTGGCGCAAGGAGGGAAAGAACCCCTCCTGGGGCTGCCTGACCTCGGAGTACGGCCATGACCTTCTTCCGAAATCTGCTAGCCAACACACTGCTCTGGCTTGAGCCATACCTTCCTCCTCGAAGACTGATCGTCGTCAAGGGAGATTCTCTTCCGGTCAAGATGCCAATTCGCTCGCTCGTACTTGCCAGGGACGGCAGAGAAGACTGGTGCATCGGTTTTCGATGCCCATGTGGCTGCGGCCGAACCATTGAACTGCTTGTGATTGAGGAGGCCAATCCTCGCTGGAGTTACACGTTGAATCCAGCTGGCCAGCCGTCCCTTCATCCGTCCGTATGGTTGAACAATGGTTGCCGGTCTCATTTCTGGGTCAAAGACGGCCGCATCAAATGGGTGTGATCGCCCTCACGAGTAAAAACTAACGAATGGACGAGGTTAGACCATGACCATACACATGAGCGGCTTGGAAAAACTGGGTAAAAGCATGCAAGCCCAAAACCTGGACATCCAAAAATTCAGGTTCAAAACCGGGGCAGTGGAGTTTGACTGCTTATTTTCCATGCGAGGAGACTACGAGCTTTCACTGACGACACGTGGCGCGAATCCGAGTTTTTTCCTGTTCCCCATCACGAAAACATTTCAGATGGCGACCTATCTCAAAGGAGAAAATTCGAAATTGGTAAATGTGCTGCGCACACATGGCCTTTCAATGAAGGGCTTCAGCAGCACACAGTTTTTCAAGGACTTGGACAAAATCGTCCCAAGCGTCGCCCATACGAACAATGTACCGACGACATCCGAAATCCTTCAGTTACGACATGACATGGAGGAGCGGGATCGGCCGTTCTTTGACACGTGGATACCTTGGACAACTGGAGGCCCATCCGCTAAGAACAAGAAAAAAACGTTACTGCTGCTGGGTCCTTCAGCCCTCATCTATAGCGAGAAAAACAACGCATCGTCGAGATGGAGCTCCGTCGAGCCTGATCGGTAGTGCCAATAGACAACGCTATACATACGAAGGCTGCCGACAAGATCATTTTCAGCGGAGACGCTCTGTGAAAAGCCACACTGCGGGCCCTCATGAAGCACTGTCATAGTTACGGCGACGACTCTGACGGTCATCAAAAAGCCCCTTTTGCTTGGGGCTTTCAGCAGCATGCAACGTTTTGGTTGACGACATAACTTTAAACGTCGCGATTCCTGTTTCCAGTGCGCAATGGCTCTCCTTAGGGACACCTACAAAGCCAGCTCGACTCTCATCCTCCGACAGGCAGCGATTGGCCGATCTATGCCTGTCGCGAGGGCCGTAATCGACCCAGAGCGGGTGCCCAGACATTCAAACCAAACGAGTACATAATCGACTGCTATTCCAGCCATTTTCAGTGCGTATGAACGACGAATCTTCCCAACGCGAATCTACAGGCAGTGCAGCATATAACCTTGCGCAGGCCCACAGTGCCCGGCCCCTGTCCGTTGATGGATATCATCAAACGGTAGAACTGTGTGGTCGCGTGGCCTGCGGCTGGCTGTTCCGCTACAGGATCATTTGCAGCTTGGACATCCCAGCGCATGACCAAGAGTCATTCGCTGGCGCTGTAGGTTGCTTGGTTGCTGACGACGGAGAGATACGTGATCTCTCAGGTCCGATGTTCATGGACATGCTTCATATGCTGGCATAGCTCTCGGGACCACCTTGACCGAACTCTGCCGTTCACTATGGGCGGGAGCCGACCCATAGCTGCCGGTCGGCCGCAAGAGCAAAACGTGTTTGCTCAGTGATCTCAAACTGCACAGGCCGCTGCGTCTTCTGCTGCATCACCATGGCTCGTGATGATACGTGCTCGCCATGAGCGACATCGCGCACGCGGAGCTTGGTTAAGTCGCAGGCTCGAAGCTTGCTGTCGATGGCCAGATCGAAGAGAGCCAGGTCTCGCGTTCTTTCCGCAATTTGAAGCCTTACTCGGATAGCCCAGATATCTCTCAGTCGGAGCGGGGTTTTCTGCCCGACCAGTTTTCCTTTGTTCCAGAGATGACGGCTGCAGGTAGCGATGATGTTCATGACAAGTCCTCCACGTTTGAAAGGACAAAGGATGGCTAATCAGAGCAACGGTCGCTAACCGGCCAACAGCAGACTGGCTTGTCGCCTGCTGAGAAACATGATTTACATACGCTTGATCGATACCACTTCTACATATCGAAATTTCTTCCTAGCTGCTTTGGTGGCTTCCTGCTCTGCTAGCAGCGTACTCAGAGTATCGGCTTCATGGACGATCTCAAACGTCCTTCCTTCGAACTCATTGCTAACACGGAGCGTCACTACAAGTCTCGAGGTAAAGGTTTTGGAGACCTTCTTTTTCGTCACTTTTGATAGGGGCACGACAGCAACGTCCAGTTGGACTTCTTCCAAGGGGGCGGTGCTCACCGGCGCAGATATTTCGGCATTGCCGAACAATGCTTGTCGCATTTCTTCTTCAGTCCATTCTTTGTTCATGCTGCATCTCAAGGGTCTGACTACTCAACCAGCGCAATTCTAACAGAGCTGAACATGCCGCTGGATGGGGCCACTTCTTCAGAACCACTGACACCTGGTTGCAACCATAACCGGCAGTGAGCGGCCAATAGGAGCCATTCAAAAGCGCCTAGGAAATAAGGGGCGATTCAGTCAGCTACCGAACAACCTTCATGCCTCTCTTAACTTCTTGACCAGCGTAGCCGCCATTAGCTTTAACGATCTGCTCTCTGCCTCAAACTCCTCATCTAGAGCGCGTATGACCTGCGCCCTATCAAGAATGTAGCCAGCCAAAAAAACTGACTCAATTGATTCAATTGCATGAATGCCAACCGACTCCTCTCCAGCTTTTAGAAGCGTTAGCAAAACACGCAACGCCCGCTCGTCATTCGAGTCACCGAGAGACTCCGCGCACCGACCTCGCCAGACTTCAGACTTCGCCAGAAGAGCAGATTCAAGGCCGCTCCAGCTTAAGTTATTAAACTGAGAGATCTTGTAGGCCGCGATATCAATTCCTACATCCGACCAGTAATCTTCTGACCCTATTGAATCCAGCAAAAATTCATATTCTTTAAACATATTTCACCTATCAGAATTTCGTCGGATTCGTACAGCCTCTGCCAAAAGGCTCGCCCGCAGTGACGCGCTTTCCAACCTCGACGGCCTCAACTTTAACCCCCGATATCTGCCTGTCACGACATACCATTTTCGGCCAAAAGCGAATTGCCTGCATATTAATAAATCCGTCCCCTTTCGATCTATACCATTACTTACCGCCCCCATCTCAATCATGGTTATATGGGGATTATTATTTACTAAGGCTATCTAGTTGGATTTTTAGTCGCTCAAGCTCCTCTCGTAATTCCAGGTTTTCTTTTTCTAGCATCTTTGTCCGAATAGCTTTTTTGTTTGCGTTGCCGGGAATTGATAGCAGCGTTTCAAGCTCATCTTTGTAGGGCATTATTGGCTGATAAAGCTGGTGGTATGCTCTGCCAACTGCGCCCCTGTAAAGTTGTAATGTTGGACTGTTGTCTCCTACTAGTAGAGTATGGCGAGTAGCAATTCCAGGGTATGGGTCAATGAATACAATTCTGCTGATTCCAAGTTGGTAGGCTTTCTTGGAGCAGAGTTCGCATGGACTGGCTGTAGTAAATAGTATCCCGTTTCTAAGCTTCATTCCGCCATGCTTTGAAATCTGAAGGAATGCATTTTCTTCTGCGTGTAGTGAGCGTGTGTGAACTTGGTTTTTTTCACCATCTATTTCATTTTGCATATCTTTAAAGCAAAAAGATAAATTGCGACCTTCCAGTAGCGGTGATTTTCTTAGCTTGTCAAATTTCCCATGTAAAACTTCCCTAAACTTACTATCATTTCTTTCATACTCGCTGTATGCATAAGTATCCTGCCCAAGCAGTAAGTCTTCGGCATTTCTGAGAAGGCATGGTACTTGCCCTTGTGGCGTGTTGTTCCATCCAACTGATTTGACAGAGAACTCCTCGTCAGTTACTGCTGCCCCCACCTGCCTAGATATGCAGCCAGAACTTTGCTTCACCGTGTAAGCAATTTGCATGCAACTTTCTAAAGATGTTGGCATCACCAAGCCAGGGCGCTGTATTAAAGAAATGTACCAGGCGAGCTGGCATTTCAGCTCAACGTTATTGAACTGTTCTTTCCTAGGATTGTGTATGTGTATATCTGATATTTCTATGCATTTTTGTATGTTTTGTGAGATAAATTTGCTATATCCGGCAAGTTTGCTTGGGTACTCTTTTTCATCAAGCTCTTTTATCTGGGATTCAGAAAATTTGTGTGTGCTGCGGAGGTGGGCTAGCCTGTTTTCATTTTCTGTATTTATTGATACTAGATAAAACCCCGCGTAACGCTCCTTAAAAAATATTGCTTCGTATGGATTTCTGATAGCGTCAATCACAATGAAGCAGGACTCATCGTTTTTTCGGGCCACATGGTGCGCGGATTTTATTATTTTGTTTATAGTTTTGGGGAAATGAAAGACTTTTGAGTCATCAAATTTAGAGCTGTTTGCCTGCCCTGATGCTCGAATGTTGTCACCTGCACTCTGGTATATTTTTGTGTATGCATCCATCGAAATGTTTTTTAGGGCTTCTCGTATTTTGTTTGAGAAAATTGGTAATCTTTTAAAGTAAAAATCGAAAGCAAATTCTTGCTTGGCTTCTATTTCGCCAAGCGTGTTTTCAGGACTCCTAAGATACTCAGATATTTCCATGTGAAGATCATCATATTCTTCCTTTATTACTCTCATGGCTTCGGAAGTTTTATGTATATCCCTAGACATCACTTCAGAAATAAAGCGGCAAAATTCTGAAAAATTAAGTGCAAGAATATATCTGGTTATGACCGTTCTAACTTGGAGACACTTAAACGGCTGCCATCGGTGTTCAATAAATTTTTTGATTATTCGATGTTTTCTGAGCTCATTATTTGTGATTCCGGTATAAGCATTCTCTGGGAGCTCAATCGAGGCACTACAAAGAATTTCTGCTGATGTAGAGCAGCCTGAACCAGTTCTTCCCGTCAAACCAATTACAACAAATCTTTTATTCTCTTTGTAAACGCTTCCAATAGCTCTGGATGATGGGTTTCCTAAAAGTTCTGACATATCGTTTTCCATGCGTGGATTTTTGTGAGGGAGCTATCAGCTTTTGTCTAGGTTGGTTGTGAGTCCTTGACATAGGTTGAGCGTAGCGGTACCTATCAATAATGGCTATCTGGAATTATCACTGCCGCACTCACCAACTACATACCGACCTCATCTCCATTCGCGCAATCCTTTGACCGAAAAGGGGAGACATTTATTTATAGAGAGCAGGCAGTCTGCTCTTGGCCATTATCCGCCCTTCACGAAGGGCTGCTTTGGGTCGATTTCGGTCGGTCGGGACAGGCAGAAAACGGCCAGAAGCTGTGACTCGAAGGTGTCCACGAACCCAGAGGCGATTCAATCTTCCACCGCGCGTACCTTTCCAGGCTCTTCCGTGACGTAGCCAAACGTCACGGGGACCGGTGAAATCGCAGGAGACACCAAATGGTAGAGCACGATCGCGCATCGACCTTGAATAATGATTGCCTCAAGTGGTGCGAGACGGTCAGTTTCGACGAATCCATGTGACAAGTGCGAAATTGCACTCCACTTGACCACCTGATGGCATTGGTACTGACCACTCGTTTGTATTGCACTTGACCAGGCGTTTGCATTCGATCAGACCACCGATTGCATCGGATTTGACCAGCACGCTTAGTAAACATGATCGGCAGAGAGCTGCCCATTGCTGCCGTTGGCGACAGGCAGTCATCGGCCAAAAGCGGCCGTTCTACTAGAGCTAGTTTCAGGTTTCAAAGGCCATTAGATGCGAGCTTGGCTAAGGAACTAACCGATCTGGAGTTCACAACGACCGCCCAAAGTATTGTGTTCATCGGCGCGCAAGGAACTTTCAAAATACACCGTGCTAGCGCACTGACCGTGTCCTGAGTCACAGTTGACACAAGCGCATTTGGTAGCATTATTCAGTGGCCATCCCCCCCCCCCCGCAGGAGTAAAGTTTGAACATGCACCTTCCCTATGACTTGCAAGTGACGCTAGATCAGAGGGGCGGCCTAGAGTTGCCATCGCACCCTGATGCGTGGACTCGAAATCTGATATCTCAGGCCTCAAGCGGGCTCGAACAGTATCGGGAGAGGATCGAAAAACTGTACTTCGAGGGCATTGGCACGCAACTGCGCTGTGGCATTTACAATGAACTCAAGGCCCGAGCATTTGCTGCACTTTCTTCTCAGGTTCAGCCGGACAAGGTGGCTTTTATCGGCATCAGCTACGGTTTTGTGTTCAACGCAGCTTGTTTTGCGACCATGATGCTTTCGCGCAACGATATGCTGACAGAGGTGGGCTCACCTGAAAAAGAGTCCCCGCCCAATCCGATCTCCAACATGCCTAGCAGCATGGCAGATTCTCCATTTCATCCATCCCAGCCTGTCTGCCCGGTTCGCAAAGCATTCGCCGTCTTTTTAACTGTTCGCTTTGTCGAGAGTGTCTTCATGCACGAGGTCAGCCATTTAGTCCGTGGTCACCTTGGCCTGGTTCAAAACCTGGGGGCGCTCAACTGGTCGGAAGGTGACGATATGCCAGGGCACTTGGCTGCCCTGAGCAAGCAAGCGCTAGAGTTCGATGCGGATACCGGGGCTATCGAAGAAAGCTTCAATTATCTGTTTGGTCTTCAGCATGCCGTCTCTATCGGGCAGTTCAAGAAGGCCGCCCCTGCTACGCTCCGGGCACTAGAAATTCTATATGCCGATGGGCCGTCCGCAGCGAAGTATTCGTTCATGGGCATGTATTTGCCGTTACGGATGTTCGAGCATCTGCACTGGGAGCGGGAATTGCAAAACGGCAACTCTCATCCTCATCCTCCTATCAGAATGCTTTACCTGATGTTCATATATTCCCTAGCTTTGGTGGAGGGGCTAGATCTGAATAAGGATTCTGCCCGTGAAACTGTTGATGAATGGACAAGGGAATGTGAAGCGAACTACATGGCATTACACGGCGAAACAATCGATCCAAGCGGAATTCGAAGCGCGTGGCTTTCTCCTGAAACCGATGCGTACATCGATGATATTCACAATGAGCTGGAGAGGCTCGCACCCGAACTGGAAAGACATGTCATAGAAATGAGCTTCAAGCCAGGCAGTGGCTCAAGATGAAGCCAAATACGAGCTTACTAGTTGCCTGGCAATGCAGACCAAAGCTAGTAACTTGTAACCCTGTCAGGCGAAATTGCTACATCACCCTGTTTTCGTAGACGCCTCGGTCACAGCCATGGGTCGAAGGCAGTTGATCGCGATTGACCGCTTCTGGACGATTTCTGTCTGTCACGACAGGCGGGAGTCGGCCAAGAGCGGAAAGTGCCCACTAGATCTGTCCTCTTTCTGTATATTCCATTAGTTATAGTTTTTTGTCTTAGATGCCAACGAAGCCACCAGCAGGCCTACTGATATCAAACCAAAGAATGACATGGCTGCCCCGATCATATTAAGTGCTTCACTGGCCTGATTTATTTCCAGTATCGAGACATTCGTATAAGACTGAAAGGAAAATGTAATCGATCTTAACGCATCGCTATAGGTGCTAGAGTCTTGCTTGAAATAACCGAGTGACGAAATTATAGAAATAATAGCTATTGAAAATAGTATTATATTAAAAGGTCTCTCCCCATACCCCCAATATAATTCTTGTAGAGACATCCATAAGTAACCAATCAGCGCATATAACCTGTTTCCTATTCCTGTGGCAGAGTTAGAACTTGAGAAAGTATCCCACCTGTGTTTTCGGTCTGATTTCTTCTCTGTCAAAAAATGCTTTCCAGCCAAATCAGGATACCCTAAGTGTGAAAAAATCATTTTTGCAGACTTGTGGAAGTTTTTCTTTTCATTGGGTGAAGAATTGAATATATCAGAATATTCTAAGCGACAATCTAAAAGTTCGGTAGCAGACAGCTTCAGATCAAGTCGCCGCGACCTTATCAAAGACCTGTCAAGCTTTGAGTTGCTCAGCTCAATCTTGTGATCGCCATGCTCAAACTGACAGAAAGATAAACCGCCGTTTTTTACGGTCATTTCAACTGAACATTGATGAAAAGTTATCGCGTGAATCGAACCAACAACTTTGAAGTTTCTCAATGTGGAAAATGCGATGATTTGAAAGCTGGTGATGATTGGAGAGATAAGCGTCAGGTTGTCAATGTTTGTAAATTCGAGATTCTTTTCTCCCACTACACCGTTTTCTATTTCTACTCCGCCTCCACCAAGCTTGAGCAGTTCGAGCCTCGGTGGAGCTTTTACAAAAGACATTGATTTTAATGAGTTCGCGGTAAAGCTTGGCATGAATAATGGTATGTTGAATTGTATGTTTGAATTGCTGTTCAAATAGTCTGAGGATTTTGATGTTCTTCCTGAAGGCGTAAAGAACAGAGCGATACCCCTGATGTCTTTTAGCTTGTTTGGAAAAGCCCATTCCATCCTAGAATAGGCCCAATCAATATAGCTTACAAAAAAAACCTGTCTCAAAATCTTAAAGCCAGCTGTTTTTCCATAATCGTTTTTTCCAAAAAACTCATATTTGACGACTTTATTGGCGGGGGACTCTTTAAAAATTGAGACTCCCACGTCGTGTTCAATATAAGTTGCATTTTCTCCGTAGGATTTTATAAATCTGGAAGGGCCGTGAAACAACAAATCTGCTTCAGTCAATCCAACCTGTTCAGAAAGCCATAAGGAAAAATAAGGTAAACTATCAAACAAGAATGCGACAATCCTAGGGAAGTCATGCTGTCGCCTCCAATTATTAAAGTCTTCATCCCTCCAGAACAACCAGTCACTTGGCGCAAGCTCAATATTTTCTTTGTACTGCTTACTATTTGCTAACATATTAGCTTTCCTTGTGGATCGAAGAAGACACGCTCGTACATTAATTCAAGCCAATAAACTTTTAATCAGAAGCGTAGGATGTCTACATATTATATCAACGGCATCATTTTGGCATGACAGCCTCGCTCATAACCTTGTCTATTTTCTCCTGCCTTCTCACTGAGATCAGCAAGGATCATTGACTGGCCGATTTGGGCACGCTGCACTTCATTGGTAAGCAATAGCTTCAGTAGCCCCCCAATCGCCAACCGCAGTTGATTCGCGACAGATCGGGGGATTTGCTTAAGAAAAAAAGGGGAAATATTTATTATGCATACTGTCCGCTTTTGGCCGGAAGCTACAAGGAGAACTGAGTTATTAATCCACCTTCTACGTATTGCTGATTGATATCAACTTTTCCTCGCGGCTAAAACACTGAAAAAAATTGTGCCAGTTTTTAAATCAGCCGGCGTCTGTATCGATTGAAGTAATAAATTGCCGAGACACCAATGATTTATCATTATGTTTTGATGTCATTGACATACTTAAAGGGTCGAAATCATTCTGAGTGATCTCTTTTGCTAAAAATAAGTCTTTAGGTAATGGTGTCTCTGCAAACGGATTGTAGTATAGGTGTAGTCCATCTAGATGAGTTTCTCGGTGGTTCGACGGCTTGCATAGCGTAACGTCTGAACCACAGACTAAATGGCCGTTAAAGTATCTATGAGAAAATATATCGTGACCGGATTCAATTTCTACATGATGCTTACCTATCCTATCCAACCCCTCTTTTACCATAAACTCTACGACACCCATTTCTCGGTATCTTGTGGACTTTACAAAGCCATCAACATTCGTGCCTATTAGAGCTTTGCTAAACATTCCTACGGTTGAGAAAATTATCGCGCTAATTTCCTTGTAGCTATCGTCTGTGAATATTCCGAACTCGACTGGCTTACTATTTTCGTTTAGTGCTCGGTGAATGACCGGTCTGCCACTACCTGTTTTGCTGTCGACACCGTACAGTGCACGATTAATTGCGATATTATTTTGAGAAAATGACAGGTGAGTATCAAAAGGAGCTACCGCTAACACAAATGGATTGCCCTTGACGTGATCTAGTGATGAATAAGGGTGCTTCTTTTTTCCTGCCAAGAATAATTCGCGCTTATCCCTTATTTTGCCCACCAGCTTTATTGCACTTAGGTCATAGAATCGTTCATCATCCAATCTGTTTTCAGCAGTTCGCCCTTTTGCACTGTGATATTCGATCGCTCCATTAGATCTATGATTAGAGGTGACCGCCTCAATATTTAAAATTCTACCCGACGAATGAATTAAACAAAAGTCCGGGCTTTCCTTTGAGTAGTCAACTTTGAACCCAAGATCAGCGAAAGCTTTGTTTAGATATAACTCCCAAAAGCTGGAGTTGAATGAAATCTGAAATTCTTTAACAAATTTTTTCCATTCTTTTCTGCGCTCACTGAGACCGGCAGACCATTCATTTATATTATCTCTGGCCTGTGCGTAACAGGCCTGATCGATTATATTTTTGACATCTGGGTGTAAATTTCTCTCTTCAATTTCAAGCTTGAATAAATCCATTTGAATTAACTCTCTAATACTCGGCGGTCACGTGTTTTCTGTAGGGACGCAGATCTTACCTCATAGGCGAAAAATTATTTAGAGCCTGATCGCTGACCGGCTGCTATTGGCCGATTTCTGCCTGTCACGAAGGGCAGCAACCGCCCCATAGCGGACGTTCGCGAACGACACGTATCGACCTACAGCAAGCGGTCGGTAATGATTGGAGATCTCTTAGCTTACTATCAGATTAATTCACGGATGAAATGGTTGGCAATTGTATTCTTGAACTTCATAGTCTGCGTCCATATGATAGGCTCAAGAGCGATTTAACGAAAAATCAGGAAGATATCTCAGTGTCCATCTATCTCAATTTCCCACCACCATCGAACTGGCAAGATTTTCAAATCCTTACTGCACGTCTTGTAGAGCAAATGTGTGAGCCCACTACGGTTCGCGAGTATGGAAGGCAAGGGCAACGCCAGAACGGCGTCGATGTGTATGGTGAAATGCCTGGAGAACTTCAACTTGGTATTCAGTGTAAAGAAATGAAGCAGGGTAAGAAATTAAACTTACACCTTATCAAGACTGAAGCCGATGCAGCTCGGGCCTTCAAGCCGGATCTGGATTTGTTCGTAATTGCGACGACCTTAGCCGAGGACACTGCACTCCATAACGCTGTGATGAGTCTTAATCAGTCGAAAGCTTATCCTTTTAAGATCAGTTACTGGAGCTGGAATCACTTCAACGACAAGCTCAATCGATCTAGTCAACTGATGGCTGAGAGCTATAAAAACTACGCAAAATCTTTTGACATCAGTGAACAATTGCTTGAGCTGGAGGCAATTTGCGACGGTTTTTCTCGCCCCGCATTCATTGATGATTTTCACCACGAGCTAAGTACCTTTGATTTCCTAAAAACTCTAGGCGACACACGACTGTTTCTTCAAACGGGGCTACTGAGAGATCGATTGACTGGTGAATTACTTCGCGGCACTTATCCGCTCAGTATGTTGCCTTATGGAGAAAGCAAGAAGTTGCGAAAACGTCTATTTGACGACGTCACTGAAATTCGCAAGCATGCTATTAAGGATAACGCCAACGGACAACTTAATAGGTCTAAAGCACCGGAATACAACGCTTTGCGGTATGCGCTGATCTCGGAGATTAACAAAGCGCTTGTAGCTCGTGGAATCCCTAAAATTGTTCCGCACTATGGAGGCTAGGTAGTCTTTGTTAGAAGTTTCCTTAGCCTAGTAACAGCCTCAGGAGGACATATGCCGCTATAGTGAACTTTCGTTATTCAATAGCTGGAGCTAGTTAGCTTGACGCTGGCCAATGAAGAAGCCCGGTGCCGCAGTACGTGGACGAATAGAATTGGATGGCTAGCGGGGCTTAGAGCAACCGGGGTATCTCGACAACTCCTCCAAGAGACTACCGTTATCGCTGCGGGGCTGACGGTGGCCATTCGAAGCAGGATTCGCCTCGGCCTCCTCTAAGATCAGGATAGACTGATTTGCCCAGCGGGGGCGTAGTAGGAGCCTTCATAGAAGCAAGTGAATCGCTACTGGTCCGATCGAGTTCTCAAAATGACGATAGCGGTGCTGATGGCTACTGAGTGACAGTTCTTCTCCACGTTGCAAAAAAATTATGCAATTTGAAACAATGGCAGCTTGATAAATAGTCTATACGCATCCAGTCTTGTGGAAGATAAGCCCCTCCTATAAATCATGGTTAGAGTAGTGTGCTCGGCTTGAGCCAATGAAAAAAGTTACTCTACCGAGCTTGCAGGGCATCTATCTTTGGACTAGGCTGATTTATTATTCTAGCCATACCCTTAACGGAAAATACTATGGATAAATACATGACACTGATGCAGCTTGCAATGTCAAAATCAAATTGGCACTTTGATCCCGCAATAAAGTCGATTGATTTTCGAGAAATTGGCAATGTTACTATTAGCAATAGAGAGGTCGACGATTTTCTTCTCCGCTTGGAGCAAGAGCAAGCTTTAAAGCTGAAGACCTTGGGGGGAAGGAAAAGTAAGTACGGCAGCCAGGCAGACATTAATGAGTTGGATCAGTGGGGATATGAAGATAATATTGAATTTCTCAGCATCGCAGAAATAAAAACCACCTCATTAAGCTTTATCCCAGAATTAATCAAAGTGCTCCCTCTAAGAAAACCTCATTTTGAATTAATGATTCAACGCCCAGGGCAAATGCTGCCACTTCACATTGATATGTATAACGCTTACAGGCGCAATACAAATTTGGAAATTAATCAAATATCAAGATATCTAGTTGCGCTTTCAAACTGGGATTGGGGGCACTATTTTAATGTGGGCAATAGCATCTGGCACCAATGGCAAGCTGGCGACATAATTACTTGGTCGCCTTTCATGTATCACGCGAGTGCCAACTGCGGCAGAAAAAATAAAATCACAATGTCCATAACAGGTATTACATGTATATCGGAATAGAAGGTCCGAATTTTTCTGGCAAAACAACGCTTAGCAAAATAATTGAACAACATTATATTGACTTGGGGCGGAGGGTCTCAATAGTTACGGGCATCAGTAAGTTGCATCCATTAGGCGAGCTTATTCATAATGACGGCAGGCTTTACAAGAACCCCGCTATCGTTAACGACTTAATGATAGCAGCAGAAAAATATTTCTACTATTACAATGTTATTCTGCCGAAATTGAACTCGCAAGAAATTGTGATTTCGGACCGATATCTTGTGACTTGCGTTGCGTACAACTATCTTTACGGTTTGGATCCCGAGCTAACCTGGCGGATTTATGAGTCTCTCCCAAAAGCCAACTTAATAATATACTTAAGGGTTGATGAAGATATTTTGATGGAGAGAATGAAGGAAAGACGCAACTTATCTTTTACGGAATTAAAGTTTTCGCGAAAACAGGAATTAGCTGCATTCGAAATGGCTGTTGATTTTATGCAAAAAAAGGGAGTGCATGTATTTATAGTTGAGCAAACGACTGATCAAGCTGCACTTGAGAACCTTATGTCGTTTTTACACTCTGCGATTGAATAAATGAGCTTAGTTGCGTACTATTTTCAATAAGCGAAGCCTCCCGATTAATTATAACCTGTGCAATGTCTTGTGAAAGCTCATCATCCCAATCAACATTCGCTAGCAAATTCTTCCCTTCGCAGGTTTTGCCATTTGGATATACTCTGATTTTCTGGCACTCTTTTACATCGCACATATGAGATTTCGGAACTTTCGCCACTCCAAACTTCACATTTGAATCCGTTAATTTGTAGTACGTAATGCCTGGATTCGTCGTGGTCTTTAAGGAGGTCTCTGAAAAAGAATAAAAGCTACTAATTACTTCAAGAATTTTCTCATGCGGCACATATAACGACTCCCACTTTTCTCTTGGATTAATATTCCATAACTCATGAAATTTAACGATTACTCCGGCGCCGAGGTCGGCACCTAATTTTAAAAAATCTATAATTTCATTTTGATTTGTTCGCATGACTACCATGTTTATCTTTGTCAGGCTTAATTTTTGTGAGCATTTTTTTATGCACTCCAGGACATCATCTAGTTTATTCGATTTTGTAATGTCTTTAAAATTCTTGTGGTTTAATGTATCCAGACTGATATTTGCTCGTGTTAAGCCGTTCGCAATTAGTTCATCTAGCTGGCCATTTAACAAAAATCCATTACTTGTTATCCCCTGCTCCAAAAAACCCAACTCGCTCGCTATCTTCGAGCACTCTAGCAATGGGCCTACCGTTGGTTCACCTCCTGTCCAAAGAACTTTTTTCACTCCGTTTTTTTTTGCTGAGGTTAGTATTTTTCTTACAGCATCGACTGTTAATTGGTTGTTTGAGTCTTGCTCGATCTGAGGAAGTTGAATGCAATAATAACATCTAAAATTACATCGATCCGTTAATGATATTTTAATAGACCACTGGCTCCCAACAGCATCACTCGCAATTAATCCACTCATAAGATAACTCCTTACGATAATTCCACAAATTTAAGCGTGCTATTCGACAAGTCGCCCCATCTCCAAAATCCCTTACTATCTGACAAATGCCTTCTCTTCTTGGCGACGACATCAAGCTGACTGCGGAAGAAAAATAATTTTTCAATCGCCGCCTCCTTATCGGAAATCGGCATATTCCTAACATTAATCCCTTCTGCATTTATACAAACCCCCAGATCGCCATAGGGACTAATTCTAATTTTATGGCACCCACCACAAGGATAACCTTTAGAGTGGTTAGCAATTTCACCGATTAGTGCCTTTGAACCTTCAATTGAAAAGTATGAACAGTTTGGGTTTTCGCCTGGAATTGCAATCGCTCTCAACGTCCCGAATTTTTCATTAATAATTGACTCTACTTCACTCATGGGAATGTGTTCACCTTTCATTCTGTCGGTAAAAAAAACTGGCTGGTTAGATTGTAACTCTATGAAGCGAACTATCACCTTGCCGTTATAGCGATTGGACATCTCGATAAAATGCTCAACCTCTTGAATGTTACGCCGCATAATTACAACATTGAGCTTGATTCTGTCGAAATAGTTTAAGGATTTATCGATACCTTTCAAAACTCTAGTCAAACAGTCAACGCCGGTAATTTTTTTATTCAAGTCTCCATTTAAAGAATCTAGACTGATATTTAGTCTTGTTAGTCCACAGTCAAAATACTCTTTAACTTTCTTCTCTAGCGTCAAGCCATTTGTTGTCATAGCTTGCTCTACAAATCCTTTGTCTCGCGCAAAATCAAATATGCTTGAAATTTCTTTTCGTAATGTGGGCTCTCCTCCGCTATAGTGAACTCGATCAACCCCTTTTACGGATGCTATGCTCATAACATCTTTAATATCTTGAAAGGAAATAAGCTTTCTATCTTCTGCCTCGGCATCGGGATTACAATACACGCATCTTAAGTTGCAATGCGGCACTAAGAAAAAGCGCAGATGGTAGGGGGAGATGTTATTTTTCAATTAGTTCAACCTCAAGAGCTTCAATCACATAACTATACACGTCAGAAAAATCAGGAAGTCCTAAAGTTCCATTTGCCGTCCTAACAGCCTGCAAAATAGTTTCTTTTGAAATCCCAAGCCTCAAACAGTTCCTTACATTTGATTGAATTGCACCTTCATGCTTTGTCCCTAAGGATACTCCAAATCTAATTAGGCTCATTTCGGATTCATTCAAGGGTCCCGATTTTATTGCTGTGATAAACGATGTCTTACAGGGGCCATACGCTTCATCAAAAGCCTCTGAGAATGCTTTAAATTTGTTGATCCTATTCAAATAGTCCATGGATTTCCCTCCGAAATTAATTGATAGAAAAGTTATGAGCCTAACTACCACAGCTAGATCATTCCAACGAATGAAAGCTACACTTTCCATTTAATCAAACAAATGTTACGCCGTAGACTTACGATAGTGCAGAAGTTCGGGATGTCAAATCGTGCACTAATTGCTTTATAATTCAGATATCTACGGAGTTTTACCTAAGGACACGCTGAAAAATACTTCCAACTCCGGAGAAATACCCACCTCTCATGAATCGAACTGTTGAGCCTCGATAAACAAATATTCTTCACCGATGCCGAGTACGCCGGCAGACGTAAGCAGACCCGCCGCGAGCGCTTCCTGATCGAGATGGATCAGGTGGTGCCCTGGAAGGGTTTGATTACCATGATCGAACCGCATTATCCAAAGGGCGATGGTGGCCGCCCGGCCTAATCCGTTGATGGCAATGTTACGGGTTCATCTTATGTAGAACTGGATCGGCTACGGTAATCCGGCGATAGAAGAAGCCCTTTACGAGGCCACGATTTTGCGGCAGTTTTCAGGACTGCATCTGGATCGGATTCCCGATGAAACCACGATCCTCAACTTTCGTCGCTTGCTGGAAAAACATGAGTTGGCCGGAGGGATTTTGCAGATCATCAATGGCTATCTGCTCGACCGTGGACAGACCTTTTCAATAATGCTGAATTTTTCCAGGGTGCCGGAATTCAGATTCTTTTCAGTAGCGAGGAACAGATATACGCAGCCAATGGGACTACATTGGATGCTGTCGTTGAAACACTCATCGGGAAAAATGCGTGAGGAGGCAATGATTCTTGGCGCTCTCAACCTTGCAGGATGAAACGCCCCTCATTTCTAGGCTCAACCGAAAGTCCGCTTTTGGCCGTTCTCTGCCGATCTTCACAACGGCGTGTGCTGGTCAAATCGAAAGCAAGCGGTTGGTCAGCACGGATGCAAATGGCTGGTCAGTGGCAATGCAAATGAGTGGTCAAGTCCATGCAATTACCCAACAAGGCCTTTGCATCTGAACAATCAGCTTTGGCTCGTTTCTTACCCTGCCACCTTCTCGGCTTAACAAGTTGGCAACGTCATCTCGTATTTGCACAAAACCTGCGTGAAAAGCAGCACCTAAGCTGCGACTCCATGGACATCGATGAAAGCTCCTGCGCTCCTTGAATGGCGCGGTCTCCAGCATTATGTCCACGCATCGCTACTAATCTGTATACGAGCGTTTTGATCTGGCGATTGCCCTGGGGATTCTCGCGGCCAGCGTGCAGGTACCGGCGCTGGAGTTGGAAGACGTTGAATGCCTTGGCGAACTGGCCCTGTCTGGCGAAGTGCGGGCCGTCAAAGGGGTGTTGCCAGCCGCGCTGGCGGCACGCAAGGCTGGGCGCAGCGTGATCGTGCCCAGGGCCAATGCCGAGGAGGCGTGCCTGGCCTCCGGATTGAAGGTGATTGCAGTGGATCATCTGCTGCAAGTGGTGGCACACCTGAATGGACGGGTGCCGATCGAGCCGTACAAGTCCGACGGGCTGCTGTACCTGAACAAACCTTACCCGGACCTGAGCGAGGTGCAGGGCCAACTTGCCGCCAAGCGCGCGTTGCTGATTGCCGCAGCGGGTGCCCACAACCTGCTGTTCAGCGGGCCACCCGGCACCGGCAAGACCTTGCTCGCCAGCCGCCTGCCCGGCCTGCTGCCGCCCTTGAGCGAACAGGAAGCCCTGGAAGTGGCGGCCATCCAGTCGGTGGTCAGCCTCGCACCGTTGAGCCACTGGCCCCACCGGCCATTTCGTCAGCCGCACCATTCGGCGTCCGGGCCGGCGCTGGTGGGCGGCGGTTCGAAGCCACAACCTGGGGAAATCACCCTGGCCCATCACGGCGTGTTGTTTCTCGATGAACTGCCGGAATTTGATCGCAAGGTGCTGGAGGTGCTGCGCGAGCCATTGGAGTCCGGGCATATCGTGATTTCCCGGGCGCGCGACCGCGTGAGCTTCCCCGCACGCTTTCAACTGGTGGCAGCCATGAACCCTTGCCCCTGCGGCTATATGGGCGAACCCAGCGGGCGCTGTCGGTGTACGCCGGAACAGATCCAACGCTACCGCAACAAGCTCTCTGGGCCGTTGCTGGATCGAATCGACCTGCACCTGACCGTTGCCCGGGAAAGCACCGCGCTGAACCCAGCCAAACAAACCGGCAATGACACTGCCAGCGCTTCAACCCTCGTCGCCAGCGCCAGGGATCGCCAGCAACAACGCCAGGGCTGTGCAAATGCATTCCTCGACCTGACGGGTTTGCGGCGCCACTGCGAGCTATCGAAAGCCGATGAGGGTTGGCTGGAAAGCGCCTGTGAGCGCCTGACCCTGTCGTTGCGCGCAGCTCATCGGCTACTCAAGGTCGCGCGCACCCTGGCCGACCTGGAACAGGCAGACGCCATCGCTCGCCATCATCTGGCCGAAGCGTTGCAGTACCGGCCAGCCGCCGTGACTTAGCGATCCCTGGGCAAATCCAGCAGCAGCCCCGCCACTTCCATCACCTCACCCAGTACCACTTGCGCCGACTCGACGGAGGGCTTGAGCAACAGATCATCGGTATAACCCATCGTCACCGCAAAGATCTGGCGGGCCGCACGGCTGGATGAGTCACAGCGAAATACCCCGGCAGCGATCCCCTGCTCGATCACATCGGCAAGCATGGCTTGCCACTGGGCATTGACCAGCAGATACGCCTGAGCCAGTTCCGCGTCATGCATCGCCTCATCCCAGGCATCCAGCCAGAGCGCCCAGCCGGCGTCGGCGGTACACGGCAGGCAACCCTTGAGGAAACCCACCAAGGCCTCAAGCGGCGGCGCATCTGCCAATGGCCCGCGCACTTCGTCCAACTGCTCATTTGCGAAGCGAACAAAGGCTTCGCGGCGCAGTTCTTTCCAGTCGCTGAAGTAGTGATACACGTGGCTGCGGGACAAGCCCGCATGCTCCGCCAGATCGCGGGTGGAGACATCGGCAAAGCCCTTGCTGCGAAACAGCTCCAGGGCAGCGGCGATGATCTGGTCTTTACGGTCGATACGCGACATGGGCAATTCCTTACGGGCGCCGTCAGATAAGCGGCGCTTGCTTTTTGAGCGACTGCTCAAGGATACTTGAGCAGTCGCTCAATAGTAGCGCCTATTACTCCTTTGGTGCACCCATGCCATCCACAACGCCACAGATCCTGATCGAAGAAAGCAAGAAAATCGGCCAGCAATCGGCCAGCCAAACCCTCAAGGCAATCGCCAAGGCTTATCCCGGCAAGCTGTTCTGCACGCTGTCGTTGGTTGCGCTGGAGAACGCGTTGCTGCTGGCCTATCCCCTGTTTGCCGGTTTCGCCGTGGACTCGATCCTGCGCGGCGATGCCAGCAGTGCGCTGTTCTATGCGGCCGTGGTGATGGCGTTCTGGGTGGTCGGCGCCGCACGCCGGGCGTTGGATACCCGGACCTTCACGCGGATCTACGCCGATCTTGCCGTACCTGTGATTCTCAACCAGCGTCTACAGAATCACAGCACGTCCAAGGCCGCCGCACGGGTGGTGCTGGCGCGGGACTTTGTCGACTTCTTCGAAAAGCATGTGCCGGTGATCGCGACAGCCTTGGTCTCCATCGTTGGCGCGGCCGCGATGTTATTGGTGATTGAACCTTGGGTGGGCCTGGCCTGCTTTGCGGCACTGCTGCTTTGCATCATCCTGCTACCGCGCTTTGCCCGCCGTAACGAGCAGTTGCACGAACGGTTGAATAACCGCCTGGAGAAAGAGATTGGCCTGGTGGAAAAGGTTGGCGCCCAGACGTTGCGACGCCATTACCAACTGCTGTCACGCCTGCGTATCTGGCTGTCGGACCGCGAAGCCGTCGCCTACCTGTTTCTCGGCGCGCTGGCAGCGCTACTGTTCATCGTAGCGATCAGCCAACTGGCCTTGTCGCCAGCGGTCAAGGCCGGCCATGTCTATGCGGTGATGACGTACCTGTGGACCTTCGTCAGCAGCCTCGACGAAGCGCCAGGGATGGTTGATCAACTGGCGCGGCTCAAGGACATCGGCAAACGGGTGGATCCGGGACTCGGGAATTGATCAGCCTTACCGAAACCGATCCACCTCTTGCCGCAGCCCTGCCGCCAACGTCTCCAACTCCCTGGCGGTAATCGCCAGGTTCGAGACCACTTCCCGCTGCTCACTGTTGGCCAGGGCAATGCTCTGCAGGTTGCTGCTGAGCAAGGTCGCGGTGCTGCTTTGCTCCTGGGTCGCTGTGGTAATCGCGGCAAACTGCTGCCCCGCCGAGCGGCTTTGCTCGTCGATGCGCGCCAGGGCCGAGGCCACGTCGGCGTTGCGCGACAAGCCTTCCTGCATCAGTACATTGCCCTGCTCCATGGTGCTGATGGCATTGCCGGTTTCCTGCTGGATGCTCTGGATCATCCCGGAAATCTCATCGGTGGCCTGGCGGGTACGCGAGGCCAGGTTGCGCACCTCATCGGCGACCACGGCAAATCCACGCCCCTGCTCCCCGGCCCGCGCCGCCTCGATGGCGGCGTTGAGTGCCAGCAGGTTGGTCTGTTCGGCGATCGAGGTAATCACGCCGACGATGCCGCCGATTTCCTGGGAACGTTGGCCCAGGGTATTGATCACCTTGGCCGTGCTGTTCAGTGCCGTGGCGATATGCTCCAGGGACGACGACGCCTCCTGCATCGAGTTGCGGCCAATGCGGGTCTGCTGGGCATTTTCCTGGGCCATGCGTTCGGTATTGCCCATGTTGTCGGCAATGTTCAGCGAAGTGGCGCTGAACTCTTCCACCGCGCCGGCCATGCTGGTGATCTCGCCGGATTGCTGCTCCATGCCCTCATAAGCGCCTCCCGACAAACCTGACAGCGCCTGGGCGCGGCTGTTGACCTCTTCGGCCGCCTTGCGGATATGGGAGACCATGGTCGACAAGGCCTCGCCCATCTGGTTGAAGCTGCGTGCCAGCTGTCCGATTTCATCGTGGCTGGACACATTCAGCCGCGCACTCAAATCACCGGCCCCCAGGGCTTCGGCCTGGCGCACCAGGTCGCCCAGGGGCTGCAATTTGCTGCGTAGCAACCAGACCGCCGCGCCTACCGCCAACAGCATCGCCAGCACGCTGCCGATCACCAGGCGGATACCCACGGCCCAGGTCACCGCGCGGATCTCGGCCTTGGGCATGCTCGCCACCACCGACCACGGGCCGCCGTCAAATGGCACCGCAACGCTGTAGAAGTCTTCGCCCTTGTCACTCCAGAAACGCCCCTGGCCAGGCTTTTGCGCCAGCTCCAGGATCACCGGAACGGCCTGCTCCAACGCCTGCACGCCGGCAGGCGGCACCAGCCAGTGTTTTTGCTCGTCCAGCAGCGCCAGCGAGCCGGTCTGGCCAATGCG
Source organism: Pseudomonas sp. WS 5410 (assembly GCF_012985645.1). Classification (NCBI taxonomy): domain Bacteria; kingdom Pseudomonadati; phylum Pseudomonadota; class Gammaproteobacteria; order Pseudomonadales; family Pseudomonadaceae; genus Pseudomonas; species Pseudomonas sp. WS 5410. The sequence goes on from NZ_JAAQWS010000008.1 coordinate 125,195, forward strand.
GAACCGCTTGAGGTTGGCGAATTGGGCGTTCTGCGCATCGGTGTAGTCGAAACCGATGAACAACACCGCAATCACCTGGCCGCTGGCATCACGTACCGGGCTGTACTGGGTCATGTAGGAACGTTCGAACAGCACCGCGCGACCGATGTAGCTCTGCCCGGCGAGCAGGCGCTGGTAGGCCGGCCCCTGGCGATCCAGCACGGTGCCGATGGCGCGGTTGCCGTCCTGTTTGGTCAGGGAGGTGCTGATACGGACAAAGTCTTCGCCGCTGCGCACGAACACCGTGGCCACGCCGCCGGACATCTGCTTGAACTCATCGACCTCGTCGAAGTTGTTGTTCAGTACTTCAGTGCCCAGGTAAAGGCTCGGGGTCTGCACCCCGGCCACACTCACCATCTGCTCGGGACGTACGCTCAACCCGGCGCCGAAGCGCTTTTCAAACAACCCGCTCAAACGCTGGGTGCTCTCACGCAGGGTGCTGTGGAAGGTATTGAGTTGGTCGGCGAGCAAACGCGCTTCGCTGGCCAGGTGTTCTTCACGGGTCAGCAGGTTGGCCGAGTCCAGGGAACGCAGGGCAAACACCGTGCTGCCGCTGATCACGACAGCCAATATGACCGCCAAGGCAATGCCCAGCTGCGAAGCGATGCGGGCGCGGGGTTGAGACATGACAGCTCCTGGCCGAGGCCCGGATCGTCCTGATCTCATAGCGCTAATCGGCAAATTTCTTGGATTGGGGGCACGCTGAGCCGCAACTAAAGGCGACTCCGACACACCTACTTCGGCGGCCCCAATCAATACTTGAGCAAATTACAGGGGCATCACTCAAAGGCACCGTGTGTAGGGAGCTGCATCGTTTCACTCGAGCTGTTCCACCGCCGGCAAGGCCATGGCCTGGACTTCACTTTGCAGGAAGTCCGACAGCCTGCGCAGGCGCTCACCGCCGGGGCGGGTCTTGGGCCAGACCAGGTAATAGCTTTCGCCGCTGGCCACCGCAGTCGGCCATGGCAAACTCAAGCGCCCCTGGGCCACATCCTCGGCGACCATCAACAGATCGCCCATGGACACGCCATAGCCCCGGGCAGCGGCAATCATCCCCAGCTCCAGCGTATCGAACACCTGCCCGCCCTTGATGGCGACGCGGGACGCCAGCCCCGTACGCTGCAACCAGCGGCGCCAGTCACGCCGATCCGGCGTGGGGTGCAGCAGTTCAGCGCTGGCCAGGCGCTCCACATCCCAGGGGCCGTCATTGAGCAGGTTCGGCGCGCCCACTGGGATCAACAGTTCGGGAAACAGGTAGCTGGCTTCCCAGTCCGCCGGAAAGTGCCCGTCACTCAGCAAGACCGCGCAGTCGAACGGTTCCTGATTGAAATCCACTTCGTCGATGCTCATCCAGGCGCTGGTCAACTGCACCTCGTTGCCCGGCTGCAAGTGCCGGAACCGGCTCAGGCGCGCCAGCAACCAGCGCATGGTCAGGGTCGACGGGGCCTTCATGCGCAGGATGTCATCTTCGGCATTCAAGGTATGGCAGGCGCGCTCCAGGGCGGCGAAACCCTCGCGCACCCCAGGCAGCAGCAGGCGCGCCGACTCGGTCAACTGCAAGGTGCGCCCGCTGCGCTGGAACAGGCGGCAGGCGAAATGCTCCTCCAGGGTACGGATATGCCGGCTGACTGCACTTTGGGTGATGGACAGTTCTTCGGCCGCACGGGTGAAGGAGTTATGCCGTGAGGCGGCTTCAAATGCACGCAAGGCATACAGCGGAGGCAGGCGACGAGACATGAGGAAAACTCCGACGGCACGATTCCGAAACCCTACCAGATTCATCTTGGCATGAGTTTTAATCATGCGAATGATCGCATTTATCCCTTTGTGCAAAGCGCTGAGAGCGCCGAGAATCAACCCTTCTACCCCTTGTGCAATTATTGAGCGTGATGATCATGCAGCATCCGGCGCGTACCGAACTCTGGGCCATTCTGCGGCTGTCAGGGCCGTTGATTGCCTCGCAGTTGGCGCACATGTTGATGGTGCTGACCGACACCCTGATGATGGCCCGCCTCAGCCCCGAAGCCCTGGCCGGCGGCGGGCTGGGCGCGGCAAGCTATTCGTTTGTGTCGATCTTTTGCATCGGCGTGATTGCCGCCGTGGGCACCCTGGTCGCCATTCGCCAGGGCGCCGGCGACATCGAGGGCGCCACCCGCCTGACCCAGGCCGGCCTGTGGCTGGCCTGGCTGATGGCCCTGGTGGCCGGCCTGCTGCTGTGGAACCTCAAGCCGGTGCTGCTGATGTTCGGCCAGACCGAAACCAACGTGCAGTCGGCCGGGCAATTCCTGATGATCCTGCCGTTCGCCCTGCCCGGCTACCTGACGTTCATGGCCCTGCGCGGCTTCACCAGCGCCATCGGCAAAGCCACGCCGGTGATGGTGATCAGCCTGTGCGGCACGGTGCTCAACTACCTGCTCAACCATGCGTTGATCGAAGGCATGTTCGGCCTGCCCAAGCTGGGCCTGATGGGCATTGGCCTGGTCACGGCGATTGTCGCCAACTGCATGGCCCTGGCACTGTTGTGGTACATCAAATACAACCGCGCCTACGCGGCCTACCCCCTGGGCAAGGGCCTGCTGCGGCCCAACCTGCATTACTTGCGCGAGCTGTGGCGCCTGGGCCTGCCGATTGGCGGCACCTATGCGGTGGAAGTCGGCTTGTTCGCCTTTGCGGCGCTGTGCATGGGCACCATGGGCAGTACGCAGTTGGCGGCCCACCAGATTGCCCTGCAAATCGTCTCGGTGGCGTTCATGGTGCCGGCGGGCATGTCCTATGCCGTCACCATGCGCATCGGCTTGCACTATGGCGGCGGGCAACTGCTCGACGCACGGCTGGCCGGGCGCGTGGGTATCGCCTTCGGCGCGAGCGTGATGCTGGGGTTTGCCATGGTGTTCTGGCTGTTTTCAGACCCGCTGATCGGCCTGTTCCTCGACCATGACGACCCGGCCTTTGCCCAAGTGATCAGCCTGGCGGTCAGCCTGTTGGCCGTGGCGGCGTGGTTCGAGCTGTTCGACGGCGTGCAGACCATCGCCATGGGTTGCATCCGAGGGCTCAAGGATGCCAAAACCACGTTCCTCGTCGGCCTGGGTTGTTACTGGTTGATTGGCGCACCGGCGGCCTGGTTGATGGCGTTTACCCTGGACTGGGGCCCGACTGGCGTGTGGTGGGGGCTGGCGCTGGGGCTTGCCTGTGCGGCGATTACCCTGACCTGGGCGTTTGAGGCGAAGATGAAGCGGATGATTGCCCAGGAGCCGCAAGTCGATGCGGTCCCACAGCCGAACTGAAGGATGTACTCGGTCAGTGTGGGAGCTGGCTTGCCAGCTCCCACCTTTTTGATTGGTTTACAGCGCTAGATCACATCGCCCAACAACGCCTGCTGGCTGCTGCCAAACGTCAGGTATTCCACCAATTCCGCCAGCGGCAACGGCTTGCTGATCAGGTAACCCTGGGCTTGGTCGCAGCCGAACAAGCGCAACAACGCCAGCTGCTCCGGGGTTTCCACGCCTTCGGCCACCACTTCCAGGTTGAGGTTGTGGGCCAGGTTGATCATGGCGTGCACCAGCTTGCGGTTTTCTTCGCGCTCTTCCATACCGCCGACAAAGCTCTTGTCGATCTTGAGCAAGGCAATCGGCAGGCTGTTGAGGTGCACGAAGGACGAGAACCCGGTGCCAAAGTCATCCAGGGAGAAGCGCACACCCAGGCGGCCCAAGGCATCCATGGTCTGCTTGACCAGGTCGCTGCGGCGCATCACGGCGGTTTCAGTAAGCTCGAATTCCAGCCATTGCGCCTCCACCCCACGCTCGGCAATCAAACGGCTCAGGGTCGAGAGCAACTGGCTGTCCTGGAACTGACGGAACGACAGGTTGACCGCCATGTGCAACGGCGGCAGGCCGCGCTCGCGCAAGTCCTGCATATCGCGCAGGGCCCGGGAAATTACCCAGTAGCCCAACGGCACGATCAGGCCGCTCTGCTCGGCAAGCGGCACGAACTCGCTCGGCGGCAGCAAGCCACGTTCACCGTGGCGCCAGCGCACCAGGGCTTCGAGGCCGACGATATGCCCATCGTCCAGGTCCAGCCGCGGCTGGTAATGCAGTTCCAGTTCGTCACGGCGCAGCGCCCGGCGCAGTTCGCTTTCCAGGTCGGCGAGGCTGCGGGCATTGCGGTTGATGCGTTCATTGAAGATATGAAAGGTACAGCCCTGAGTGCTCTTGGCCTGTTGCATGGCGATATGCGCGTGCCACATCAACGGGTCGGCGCCGGCCTTGGCGCGGGCATGGGCCACGCCGAGGCTGCAGCCGATCAGCAGGCTCTCGCCATCGACCCAGTAAGGTTCGGCCATGGCCTCGGTGATGCGCTCAGCCATCCACTCGGCACGTTGCGGCGCACGGCGGGTGTCGATCAACAAAGCAAATTCATCACTGCCCAGGCGCGCCAGTTGGTCGCCGACCTCCAGTTGGCTCTTGAGCCGCGAGACCACTTGCAGGATCAGCCGGTCGCCCGCCTGATGGCCGAGGGCATCGTTGGCGTGGCGAAAGTTGTCCAGGTCCAGGTGGCCGAGGGCCAGGCCACGCCCGTCGTTTTCCGCCAGGCGCGCGGCCAGCAGGGTCTGGAAACCCTGGCGGTTGGCGATGCCGGTCAAGGGGTCTTGTGCGGCCAGGCGTTGCAGGGTGTTTTCCAGCAAGCCGCGTTCGCGTACATGGCGCAGGCAGCGGCGCAGGGTATCCACATCAAACGCGCCACGGATCAACCAATCGCTGGCGCCCAACGGTGCAACCAGCGGTTCCTGCTCCAGCAGCATTACGGTGGGCAGGTTACAACGGCCAGGGCCGGGTTGCAGGCCGGGGGTGGTGAGCAAGACAGCCGTGCGGCCGTCGTCGAACAAGCTGCTCACCGACTCCCAGCTTGGCGCACTGATCAGCACAGCCCCATCGCCCATCGGCGCCAGGCACTCGCGCAACAACGCTGCCCACGCTGGCTCATCGGCCAGTAGCAGCAAACGCAAGGGTTCGACAGGCGTAGACAAGCTAGCTCCCTAGACTTTGCAAAAATTCGTTGGCGGCGGGCATTATGACGTGCAGCCTGATAATGACAAATGATATTGGTTATCAAATGCGCGCAGTGCAGGTCTAGATCGAACAATAGACCCAAAAACCCCGCACATCCTGCGGCAAAGTAACAAAACCGGCAAATTTAGATCGAGTGGTACGTCACACTGTCGTTCAGAGGCGGCAGAATCTTGCCAGCCTGTTAAAATGCCCGCCCTTTTCGCTCAAAGACTCCCAAAACCCTGTATGTCCCGACTCAATCCCCGGCAGCAAGAAGCCGTGAACTACGTCGGCGGCCCTCTATTGGTGCTCGCCGGTGCTGGCTCCGGCAAGACCAGCGTGATCACCCGCAAGATCGCGCACCTGATCCAGAACTGCGGCATCCGTGCCCAGTACATCGTCGCCATGACCTTTACCAACAAGGCGGCGCGGGAAATGAAAGAGCGCGTCGGCACCCTGCTCAAGGGTGGCGAAGGCCGTGGCCTCACTGTGTGTACCTTCCACAACCTGGGGCTGAACATCATCCGCAAGGAGCATGTGCGGCTGGGCTACAAGCCGGGCTTCTCGATCTTCGACGAGACCGACGTCAAGGCCCTGATGACCGACATCATGCAGAAGGAATACGCGGGCGACGACGGGGTCGACGAGATCAAGCACATGATCGGCTCGTGGAAAAACGACCTGATCCTGCCGCCCGAAGCCCTGGAAAACGCGCGCAACCCCAAGGAACAGACCGCCGCCATCGTCTACACCCACTACCAGCGCACGCTCAAGGCGTTCAACGCGGTGGACTTCGACGACCTGATCCTGCTGCCGGTGAAGCTGTTCCAGGAACACGCCGATATCCTCGAAAAGTGGCAGAACAAGGTGCGCTACCTGCTGGTGGACGAATACCAGGACACCAACGCCAGCCAATACCTGCTGGTGAAGCTGCTGATCGGCACGCGCAACCAGTTCACCGTGGTCGGCGACGATGACCAGTCGATCTACGCCTGGCGCGGTGCGCGCCCGGAAAACCTGATGCTGCTCAAGGACGACTACCCGTCCCTGAAAGTGGTGATGCTGGAGCAGAACTACCGCTCCACCAGCCGCATCCTGCGTTGCGCCAACGTGCTGATCTCGAACAACCCCCACGAATTCGAAAAACAGCTGTGGAGCGAGATGGGCCACGGCGATGAGATCCGCGTGATCCGCTGCCGCAACGAAGACGCCGAAGCCGAACGCGTGGCCGTGGAAATCCTCAGCCTGCACCTGCGCACCGACCGGCCCTACAGCGACTTTGCGATCCTCTATCGCGGCAACTACCAGGCCAAGCTGATCGAGCTGAAGTTGCAGCACCATCAGGTGCCGTATCGTCTGTCGGGCGGCAACAGCTTTTTCGGACGCCAGGAAGTAAAGGATCTGATGGCCTACTTCCGGCTGATCGTGAACCCGGATGACGACAACGCCTTCCTGCGCGTGATCAACGTGCCGCGCCGGGAAATCGGCTCCACCACCCTGGAAAAGCTCGGCAACTACGCCACCGAACGCAAGATCTCGATGTACGCCGCCACCGACGAAATCGGCCTGGGCGAACACCTGGACACGCGCTTCACCGATCGCCTGTCGCGCTTCAAGCGCTTTATGGACAGGGTGCGCGAGCAATGCGCCGGCGAAGACCCGATCAGCGCCCTGCGCAGCATGGTCATGGATATCGACTATGAAAACTGGCTGCGCACCAACAGCTCCAGCGACAAGGCCGCGGACTACCGCATGGGCAACGTCTGGTTTCTGATCGAGGCGCTGAAGAACACCCTGGAAAAAGACGAAGACGGCGAAATGACCGTCGAAGACGCCATCGGCAAGCTGGTGCTGCGCGACATGCTCGAGCGCCAGCAGGAAGAGGAAGACGGCGCCGAAGGTGTGCAAATGATGACCTTGCATGCGTCCAAGGGCTTGGAATTCCCCTACGTGTTCATCATGGGCATGGAAGAGGAAATCCTCCCACACCGCTCCAGTATCGAAGCCGACACCATCGAGGAAGAACGGCGCCTGGCCTACGTGGGCATTACCCGCGCACGTCAGACCCTGGCCTTCACCTTTGCGGCCAAGCGCAAGCAATACGGCGAAATCATCGACTGCGCCCCAAGCCGGTTCCTCGATGAGCTGCCACCGGACGACCTGGCCTGGGAAGGCAACGACGACACCCCAACTGAAGTCAAGGCGGTACGCGGTAACACCGCCCTGGCGGATATACGCGCGATGCTAAAGCGCTAGAATCGACTACTTTTTAATCTACTTTCGGCGCCCCTTGCGCCACCAGAGGAAGCTTTTGTGGAAGCACTGCACAAGAAAATTCGCGAAGAAGGCATCGTGCTTTCCGACCAGGTACTCAAGGTCGACGCCTTTCTGAACCATCAGATCGACCCGGCGCTGATGAAACTGATCGGCGACGAATTCGCCGCGCTGTTCAAGGATTCGGGGATCACCAAGATCGTCACCATCGAAGCCTCAGGCATCGCGCCAGCGATCATGACCGGCCTGAACCTGGGCGTACCGGTGATCTTCGCCCGCAAGCAGCAGTCCCTGACCCTGACGGAAAACCTGCTATCGGCAACGGTGTATTCCTTCACCAAGAAAGTCGAAAGCACCGTTGCAATCTCCCCACGCCATCTGACCAGCAGCGACCGCGTGCTGGTGATCGACGACTTCCTGGCCAACGGCAAGGCGTCCCAGGCGCTGATTTCGATCATCAAACAGGCCGGCGCCACCGTGGCGGGCCTGGGGATTGTGATCGAGAAGTCGTTCCAGGGCGGGCGTGCTGAGCTGGATGCCCAGGGTTACCGGGTTGAGTCGCTGGCGCGGGTCAAGTCCCTGGCCGGTGGCGTCGTGACCTTCATCGATTAAACCTGAGCGGGCACGCTTAAAAATGTGGGAGCGGGCTTGCTCGCGATAGCGGTCTGTCAGTCAACTCACGAGTGGCAGATCCATTGCTATCGCGAGCACGCCCGCTCCCACATTTGGTTTGTGGTGGCCGTTAGTGTGCGGTGGCCTTAAGGCCAGCAAGCAATAGGCGCTGATACAAATCCTCTTTAAACCCCTCCGGCTTATCCAGGCGCATCCGCACCAAGTGCTCGGGAAACGCCTCAGGCTCAGGCGCATCCAGCGCCGCTTTGCCCAACTCCAGAATCTCCGTCAGCTTGAATTTGCTCTTGAGCCAGTTCAACGCGCGCAACAAATCCCGTTCTTCATCGGTGAAGTCACTGCCCAGCGGGTACTCCGGGAACAGCCTTGAATGCCGTGCTTGCACCGCCTGCAAACGCTCTGGCGTGTTGTCGGCAAAGCGCGGGTCGAGCTGAAAGTCCTTGGGCAACTTGCCGGCTTTTTGCGCCTGCTCGATCAAGTCCGCCTGGAAGCGTGAGTCGGTGATATTGAGCAGCGCCTCGATCACCTTGGCGTCGGTCTGGCCACGCAGGTCGGCGATGCCGTATTCGGTGATGACAATATCGCGCAAGTGCCGGGGAATCGTGCAATGGCCATATTCCCAGACGATATTGGAGCTGACATCACCGCCCGCTTCACGCCAGCTGCGCAGGATCAGGATCGAGCGCGCGCCCTCCAGCGCATGTCCCTGGGCCACGAAGTTGTATTGCCCGCCCACGCCACTGAGCACGCGGCCGTCTTCCAGTTGGTCGGCAACGCCAGCGCCCAGCAACGTGACCATGATGGCGCTGTTGATAAACCGCGCATCCAGGCGCTGTAAACGCTTGAGTTCTTCCTGCCCGTACAGCTCGTTGATATAGCTGATGCGGGTCATGTTGAATTCCAGGCGCTTGGCGTGGGTCATTTCCTGCAAGCGCTGGTAAAAACTGCGGGGGCCGAGGAAGAAGCCACCGTGGATCGACACGCCATCCGGTTGTGCCGCGTCGTCCAGCAGACCCGCATTGGCCTGCTGCTGCGTCGCCACATCGGGGTACACCTTGCGCCGCACAATGCCGGCGTCGGCCAGCACCAGCAGGCCATTGACGAACATTTCGCTGCAGCCATAGAGGCCCCGGGCAAACGGCTCGACCCCGCCCTCGCGGCTGATCAGCGGCGCCCATTGGTACACATCCAGGTCAGTGAGCAACTGCCGGTAGCCTTCGTTATCGGCCTGACGCGCCAGCAATGCGGCAGTCAGGGCGTCGCCCATCGAACCGATACCGATCTGCAGGGTGCCGCCATCGCGTACCAGGGTACTGGCGTGCAAACCAATGAAGTGGTCCTGCAAACCCACTGGCATGTTCGGCGTGGAAAACAGCGTAGTGCGGTCTTTTTCGTCGATCAGGAAGTCGAACTGATCCATGCCCAGCTCGGCATCACCGGGCATGTAGGGCAAATCATCATGCACCTGGCCCACCACCAGGATGGTCTCGCCTGCCGCGCGGCGCTTGGCGATCATCGGTAACAGGTCGAGGGTGATATCGGGGTTGCAGCTCAGGCTCAGGCGATCCGGGTGCTCACTGCTGCTGGCCACCAACTGCGCGATCAGGTTCAGGCCGGCGGCGTTGATATCGCGGGCGGCATGGCTGTAGTTGCTGCTGACGTAATCCTGCTGGGCCGAGGTGCTATGCAGCAGGCTGCCGGGCTGCATAAAAAACTGCTGCACGTGAATATTGGCCGGCAGGCTGTCTTTGCGCAGGGCGGCGAGGAAGTCCAGCTCAGGATAATCGCCGAACACCCGCTCGATAAACGGCTCCAGAAAACGCTTCTGCAAGCCATCGCCCAACGGCGGGCGACCCAGGCTCAGCGCGGTGTAAATCGTCAGCGCCCGCTCAGGCAGCTTGGCGATGCGCCGGTACAAGGCATTGGCAAACAGATTCGCCTTGCCCAGGCCCAGCGGCATACCCATGTGGATATGCGCAGGCAAGCGCTCCAGTACGTCATCGACCGCTTGCTCGATTGAACACAACTGCACCATCCGACCCTCCTGACATTCCATGATTAGGGGTTGGACCGAGCTTGCCGGGTCTTTGCTGCAATGAACAGCCTTGGCCGCCAAATTGCGCCCACAAAAAAGCCGCTGGTCAGCGGCTTTTTGGCGAAGATCGGTTTATTTCAAACCAGACATCTTCTCGATCGCACCCTTGAGGTCAGCATCCGAGCAATCGGCGCAGGTACCTTTAGGCGGCATGGCGTTGATACCAGTGATGGCCTTGGCCAGGATGCCATCAAGGCCGCCCTGGTGGTCGGCGCGCTCTTTCCAGGCGGCGGTGTCACCGATTTTCGGTGCGCCCAACAGGCCAGTGCTGTGGCAAGCATTACAGTGTTTAGCGATGATCTCGTCCGGCGTTTTCGCGCCGCCGCCGCCAGCTGTCACAGCGACTTCCATCCCCTTGCATTCTTCGCCCTGAATACAGACCTTCCCGACGGGTTCAAGACGCTTGGCAATATCATCATTGGTCGCAGCTTGAGCGCTGGCAGCCCAAAGGGCCAGTACGGTTGCTGGTACAGCCAGCATTTTCATAATTAGGTTCACGCGTTCACCCTCATGGTGGCTATTCACGCCTGCGGCCACGGTTTCGCAGGCGGCGAAAGTATAACGGTTAGGCCGCCTCACTGAAACAACCCTATTATCCAAGGGGGGATTCAGCATGGCGAAATACAACTACGGGCACCTCTGCAAGGTAGGCAGGGCGCCTCTTCGGTTAAAAGTTCGCGGGTGTGGCTGCGCTGATTAGTCGCGCCGGCACATCGAACGGATTGCGAAAACGGTGCGGCTTGGTGCTTTCAAAGTAGTAGCTATCGCCGGCTTCGAGCACAAAAGTTTCGACGCCCACGACCAATTCCAGACGACCTTCCAACAGAATCCCGGTTTCCTCGCCATCATGGGTCAGCATTTCCTCGCCCGTATCGGCGCCCGGCGGGTAGATTTCGTTGAGAAACGCAATCGCCCGGCTGGGATGCGCACGGCCCACCAGCTTCATGGTCACCGCACCATCGGAAATGTCGATCAGCTCATTGGCTTTATAGACGATCTGAGTCGGTTTTTCCTGGAGGATCTCCTCGGAAAAAAACTCGACCATCGACATGGGGATGCCGCCCAGCACCTTGCGCAAGGAGCTGATGGAAGGGCTGACACTGTTTTTCTCGATCATCGAAATGGTGCTGTTGGTGACGCCCGCACGTTTGGCGAGTTCACGCTGGGAAAGACCTTTCAGTTTACGGATGGATTGCAGTCGTTCGCCGACGTCCAATGCAGGAGCCTCCTAGGATTCAGGCTTTGTTGTAATTGAGCGTTATCATGGCGACAGCGTTCAGTATTTACAACACTTTGGTCTGAATCCCGCTGGACGTCTTCGGCGTCCGGCAGCTAGGCGCCGGAATAGAGCCGTGGCACTCGGCGCAGGTTGCAAAAAATCTGGTAGGGAATGGTGTCAGCAGCGGTCGCCACATCGCTGGCGAGGATGTTTTTGCCCCACAACTCGACGGTAGAGCCCAGGCCGGCCTCGGGCACATCGGTCAGGTCGACACACAGCATGTCCATCGACACCCGCCCCAGCAACTGGCTGCGCTGGCCGGCGACCAGCACCGGCGTACCGGTCGGCGCGTGGCGCGGATAACCGTCGGCATAGCCCATGGCAACCACGCCGATACGCATCGGCTTGGGCGTCACGAACCGTGCGCCATAACCCACGGGCTCGCCCGCCGGCAGTTCGCGCACGCAGATGACTTTCGATTCCAGGGTCATCACCGGCTGCAAACGCGCGGCAACCGCCTGGTCTTCGCCAAAGGGCGTTGCGCCGTAGAGCATGATGCCGGGCCGCACCCAATCACTGGAGACGCCCGGCCAACCCATTACCGACGGCGAGTTGCGCAGGCTGACCTGGGCCGCCAGGCCCTGGCGCGCCGCATCGAATACCGCGACCTGCTCATCGCTGCTTGTGCAGTCCAGTTCATCGGCGCGAGCGAAGTGGCTCATCAACACGATCTTGGCCACTTTGCCACTGGCCAGCAGGCGCTGGTAGGCGTCGTGATAATCCTTGGGATGCAAACCAACCCGGTGCATGCCCGAATCCAGCTTCAACCACACCGTCAGCGGCTTGCTCAGGCGCGCCTGTTCAATCGCCTCCAGTTGCCACAGCGAATGCACCACGCACCACAAGTCATGCTCAATGATCAGCGGCAGTTCGTCGGCCTCGAAGAACCCTTCGAGCAACAACACCGGCCCACGAATTGCGGCGGCGCGCAGCTCCAGCGCCTCCTCGATACAGGCCACGGCAAAACCGTCGGCCTGGTCTTCCAGGGCCTGGGCCACGCGCACGGCACCATGGCCATAGGCGTCGGCCTTGATCACGGCAAGGGCCTTGGCCCCGGTCAGTTCGCGGGCCAATTGGTAGTTGTGGCGCAGGGCTTGTAGGTCGATCAGGGCACGGGCAGGACGCATGGCGGCAGGCTTCTAGGCGGCGGTGGGAAGAAAAAACCGGTACCGGCCAATAGCGCCGGCACCGCAAGAGTGATCGTTTAAGGCAGAGCGGCCACGACAGACAGCTCGACCAGGATTTCTGGCTCACACAGTTTCGACTCGACCGTGGCACGGGCCGGGGCCACGCCTTTTGGCAGCCACTTGTCCCAAACCGCGTTCATGCCGGCAAAGTCGGCGTCGATGTCTTTGAGGTAGATCGTCACCGACAGCAACTTGGTTTTATCGGTACCGGCCAGATCCAGCAAACGCTCGATATTGGCCAGGGTTTCACGGGTCTGCTGTTCAATTCCGGCACTCATGTCGTCGCCGACTTGCCCTGCCAGATACACGGTACCGCTGTGGACAACGATCTGGCTCATGCGCTCATTGGTGAGCTGGCGCTGGATTGACATGTTTTGTGGACTCCTGAGGGTTGCCGTAACGGGAAATATCAAGGCCAGCGGCACTGATCTGCGGGGTTTTCTTCGCCATCAGGTCCGCCAGCAGGCGACCAGAGCCACAGGCCATGGTCCAGCCGAGGGTGCCGTGGCCAGTGTTCAAGAACAGGTTTTTGAAAGGCGTGGCGCCGACGATCGGCGTACCGTCCGGGGTGGTCGGGCGCAGGCCGGTCCAGAACGTCGCTTCGCTCAAATCACCGCCCTGAGGATAAAGGTCGTTGACGATCATCTCCAGGGTTTCGCGCCGACGCGGGTTCAGCGACAGGTCAAAACCGGCTATTTCAGCCATGCCACCGACGCGGATGCGGTTGTCGAAACGGGTGATCGCAACCTTGTAGGTTTCGTCGAGAATAGTCGAAGTCGGGGCCATCGCCGGGTTGGTGATCGGCACGGTCAGGGAGTAACCCTTGAGCGGATACACCGGCGCCTTGATCCCCAGCGGCTTGAGCAACTGCGGCGAGTAACTGCCCAGGGCCAGCACGTAGCGGTCGGCGGTTTCCAGCTTGCCGTCGATCCACACGCCGTTGATGCGATCACCGGCGTGGTCCAGGCGTTGAATGTCCTGCTCAAAACGGAATTCCACCCCCAACTGCTTGCACATGTCGGCCAGGCGGGTGGTGAACATCTGGCAGTCGCCGGTCTGGTCATTGGGCAGGCGCAAGGCACCGGCGAGGATATCCGTGACACTGGCCAGGGCCGGCTCGACGCGGGCAATGCCGGCGCGGTCAAGCAGCTCGAACGGCACGCCGGACTCTTTCAGCACGGCGATATCCTTGGCCGCGCCATCCAGTTGCGCCTGGGTGCGGAACAATTGCGTAGTCCCCAGGCTGCGCCCTTCGTAGGCAATGCCGGTTTCGGCGCGCAGCTCATCGAGGCAGTCGCGGCTGTACTCGGACAGGCGCACCATGCGTTCTTTGTTCACGGCATAACGGTTGGCCGTGCAGTTGCGCAGCATCTGCGCCATCCACAGGTATTGGTCGATATCGGCGGTGGCCTTGATCGCCAGCGGCGCATGCCGCTGCAGCAGCCACTTGATGGCCTTGAGCGGCACACCTGGCGCGGCCCACGGCGATGCATAGCCGGGCGAGACCTGGCCGGCGTTGGCGAAGCTGGTCTCCATTGCAACGGCCGGCTGGCGGTCGACCACGACCACCTCAAAACCGGCACGCGCCAAATAGTAGGCACTGGCCACACCAATGACACCGCTACCCAAGACCAAAACCCGCATTTTTATATCCTCATCACGGCTTGACCGCTGACGTTTGTTGTTCGGCACAAAGATGTGAGCAGTATAAAAAGCAATGACCAGTGCATTTCACTATATAAGTGCCTATATTTGGCGACAATTCTCGGCAAAAACCCTTTTCACGGAGGAGCATCCCCTATGCGGACCAATACCCAGACCAAGCGGGAGCTGGACAAGATCGACCGCAACATCCTGCGCATCCTGCAGGCCGACGGGCGGATTTCGTTTACCGAGCTAGGGGAGAAGGTAGGACTGTCGACCACGCCGTGCACCGAACGGGTCCGGCGCCTGGAGCGCGAGGGGATCATCATGGGCTACAACGCCCGCCTCAATCCGCAGCACTTGAAGGGTAGCCTGCTGGTGTTTGTCGAGATCAGCCTCGACTACAAATCCGGCGATACCTTCGAAGAATTCCGACGTGCCGTGCTGAAACTGCCCCATGTACTGGAGTGCCACCTGGTCTCAGGGGATTTCGACTATCTGGTGAAGGCGCGGATTTCCGAGATGGCGTCGTACCGCAAACTGCTGGGCGATATCCTGCTCAAGCTGCCCCATGTGCGCGAGTCCAAGAGCTATATCGTGATGGAAGAGGTGAAGGAGAGCCTGAACCTGCCGATCCCGGATTGACCCTGTGGGCGCTACACCGTCATCGCAGGCAAGCCAGCTCCCACCTTTTGACCGGGTACATCTGTCAGACCAGCACCTGCCGCGTCGTCGCCATGTACTCGTGAATCTGCTTCTCCACCCGCGGGTGAATCAGCTCCACCGGGCCTCGATTGTTGGGGCATGGCAGGCTGGGCGTGGTACCAAACAACCTACAGATCAACGGGCGCTCGTCGTACACCGTGCAACCGTTGGGCCCCAGGTGCACACAGTTCAGCTCATCCATGGCCGCTTCCTGCTCGGCCGCAGTCTTGCGCGGCAGGCGCGACATTTCCTCGGTGGATGTAGTCACCGGCCCACAGCAATCATGGCAACCCGGCACACACTCGAACGAGGGGATCTGCCGGCGCAGCGCGTTGACTTTCTGGCTGTTGCAACTCATTGAAACCCATACCGAACGGCGAATAGGCGTGGATTTTGCCCTAAAAGCCCCGAGTGAGACAGCTTCACCCGACCGCTGTATCCTGCGTCAAATTTTCCAAACACGGATGCTCCCCATGACCGCCAGCGCCCGGCACACCGCTTCCTACTACGCCGCCAGCAGCCTGGCGCAACCCGATTACCCGGCACTGGCGGGCGAAGTGGTCGCCGATGTGTGCGTGGTCGGCGGCGGGTTTTCCGGGCTGAACACCGCGCTGGAGCTGGCTGAACGGGGCTTTAGCGTGGTGCTGCTGGAGGCACGCAAGATCGCCTGGGGCGCCAGCGGGCGCAACGGTGGGCAGTTGATTCGCGGCGTCGGCCATGGGCTCGATCAGTTTGCCAATGTGGTCGGCAGCGAAGGCGTGCGGCAGATGAAGCTGATGGGCCTGGAAGCCGTGGAAATCGTGCGCCAGCGGGTCGAGCGCTTCCGGATTGATTGCGACCTGACCTGGGGCTACTGCGACCTGGCCAACAAGCCCCGCGACTTGCAGGGCCTGGCCGCCGACGCCGAAGAGCTGCACGACTTGGGCTATCGCCACGAACTGCGCCTGCTGCAAGCCGGGGAGATGCGCAGCGTGATCGGCTCCGACCGTTACGTGGGCGGCATGATCGACATGGGCTCCGGCCACCTGCACCCGCTGAACCTGGCCCTTGGCGAAGCGGGCGCCGCGCAGCAACTGGGCGTGAGGCTGTTCGAGCAGTCCGAAGCCCTGCGCATCGACTACGGCCCTGAAGTCAAAGTCCACACCGCCCACGGCAGTGTGCGCGCCAAGACCCTGGTGCTGGGCTGCAATGCCTACCTCAATGGCCTCAACCCTCACCTGAGCGGCAAGGTGCTGCCCGCCGGCAGCTACATCATTGCCACCGAACCCTTGAGCCCAACCCAGGCCGCCGAGTTACTGCCGCAAAACATGGCGGTGTGTGATCAGCGGGTCACGGTGGACTACTTCCGCTTGTCGGCCGACCGGCGCCTGCTGTTTGGCGGTGCTTGCCACTATTCCGGACGCGATCCCCAGGACATTGGCGCCTATATGCGGCCGAAGATGCTCAAGGTCTTCCCGCAATTGGCCGAAGCGAAGATCGACTATCAATGGGGCGGCATGATCGGCATCGGCGCCAACCGCCTGCCGCAGATTGGCCGGCTGGCCGACCAGCCCAATGTGTACTTTGCCCAGGCCTACGCCGGCCATGGCCTGAACGCCACCCACCTGGCCGGCAAACTGTTGGCCGAAGCCATCAGCGGCCAGCAGAGTGGGCGCTTCGATCTGTTTGCCCAGGTGCCACACATCACCTTCCCTGGCGGCAAGCACTTGCGCTCACCGCTGCTGGCCCTGGGCATGCTCTGGCACCGCCTGAAAGAACTGCTCTGACTCAACCGCGCCAGAACGGCTTCAAGCCTTCCCGGCGCGCTTGTTCAGTACTCAAGCCGATATCGCGCAGTTGCTCCGGGGTCAGGTCCAGCAAGGCCTGGCGCGTGTGGCGACGGCGCCAGAACAGTTCCCAACGGCTCGGATTACCCGGCGCCAGCCCGGTCAGCCCGCGCTCCTGCCCTGCTTCCAGTTCCTGACTGTGTAATGCCAGCCGCACATCGCTCAAGCCACTCATTGTCCTGCCCCTCATTTGCCTGTTGCCATGAGTGACTAGAATGGACGGCACGGCAAAACCATTACAGATTCAACCCACTTTTATTAAATCCATACAGATACTCCCAACCACAGGCTGAATCCTGTATTTTCCTCACATCTGTACTGGTCCCCTGGGAGCGACCGCCATGACCCTCTACATCAACCTCGCCGAACTGCTGGGCACCCGTATCGAACAGGGCTTCTATCGCCCCGGCGATCGCTTACCCTCCGTGCGTGCCTTGAGTGTGGAACACGGGGTCAGCCTGAGCACCGTGCAACAGGCTTACCGAATGCTCGAAGACAACGGCCTGGCGACGCCAAAGCCGAAATCCGGCTACTTCGTGCCCGTCGGTCGCGAACTGCCCGCGCTGCCTGCCGTGGGTCGGCCGGCCCAGCGCCCGGTGGAGATTTCCCAGTGGGACCAGGTGCTGGAACTGATCCGCGCGGTGCCGCGCAAAGATGTCATACAGATGGGCCGTGGCATGCCGGATGTCCTGTCACCGACCATCAAACCCCTGCTGCGCAGCCTAGCCCGGGTCAGCCGCCGCCAGGATCTGCCAGGCCTGTACTACGACAATATCTACGGCTGTATGGAGCTGCGTGAACAAATAGCCCGTCTGTCATTGGATTCCGGCTGCCAACTCGACGCCCAGGACATCGTGATCACCACCGGCTGCCATGAGGCACTGTCCTCCAGCATCCGTGCCATTTGCGAGCCCGGCGATATCGTCGCCGTCGACTCGCCAAGCTTCCACGGCGCCATGCAGACCCTCAAGGGCCTGGGCATGAAAGCCCTGGAAATCCCCACCGACCCGCTCACCGGCATCAGCCTGGAAGCCCTGGAACTGGCCCTGGAGCAATGGCCGATCAAAGTCATCCAGTTGACCCCCAACTGCAACAACCCCCTGGGCTACATCATGCCCGAGGCACGCAAACGGGCGCTGCTGACCCTGGCCCAGCGCTTTGACGTGGCGATTATCGAAGACGATGTGTATGGCGAGCTGGCCTACAGCTACCCGCGACCACGCACCATCAAATCCTTCGACGAAGATGGCCGCGTCCTACTCTGCAGTTCCTTCTCCAAAACCCTGGCCCCCGGTCTGCGGATCGGTTGGGTAGCGCCGGGCCGCTATCTGGAGCGGGTGCTGCACATGAAATACATCAGCACCGGCTCCACCGCCACCCAGCCGCAGATCGCCATTGCCGAGTTCCTCAAGAACGGGCACTTCGAGCCGCATTTGCGGCGGATGCGCAGCCAATACCAGCGCAATCGCGACCTGATGCTCGATTGGGTCAGCCGCTATTTCCCCGCCGGGACCCGCGCCAGCCGGCCCCAGGGCAGCTTTATGTTGTGGGTGGAACTGCCAGAAGGTTTCGACACCCTCAAGCTCAACCGGGCCCTGGTCGAGCAAGGCGTACAGATTGCCGTGGGCAGCATCTTCTCGGCCTCGGGCAAATACCGTAACTGCCTGCGGATGAACTACGCTGCCAAGCCAACCCCCCAGATTGAAGAGGCGGCGCGCAAGGTCGGGGCAACGGCGATCAAAATGCTCGCCGAAGCCGAACAGCGGGTGGACTGACCTTTTGCCAGCAATCACCGTCATATGCCCACCAACGCCCTGATTCGGAACCTGTCGCCTTGATGAGCCAACGGCTGTTAGCGTTTTTTTTGCTGGGGTTCCTGGGCCTGGGCGGTTGCGCCACCCTGGATGTGCCCAGGGTGGCCAGCGAGGCGCTGCCGGCGACGCAGTCCGCCTTTGGCCGCTCGATCCAGGCCCAGGCCGCGCCCTACCAGGGCCGCTCCGGGTTCCGCCTGCTGCCCAACAGCAGCGAAGCGTTCATGGCTCGCGCCGAATTGATCCGCAATGCCCAGACCAGCCTCGACTTGCAGTACTACATCGTCCATGACGGCATCAGCACGCGCATGCTGGTGGCCGAGCTACTCACGGCGGCCGACCGTGGCGTGCGGGTGCGCATCCTCCTGGATGACACCACCAGCGACGGCCTGGACCAGGTCATCGCCACCCTGGCCGCGCACCCGCAGATCCAGATTCGCCTGTTCAACCCCTTGCACCTGGGGCGCAGCACCGGCGTGACACGGGCCATGGGCCGGCTGTTCAACCTGTCGCTGCAGCACCGGCGCATGCACAACAAGCTGTGGCTGGCGGACAACAGCGTGGCGATTGTCGGCGGGCGCAACCTGGGGGATGAGTATTTCGATGCCGAGCCCAACCTGAACTTCACCGATATCGACATGCTCAGCGTCGGGCCCGTGGCCGAGCAACTGGGCCACAGCTTTGACCAGTACTGGAACAGTGCGCTGAGCAAACCCATTGCCGACTTCATCTCCAGCGCCCCGTCCTCCCGCGACCTGGCCACGGCGCGCGGGCTTCTGGAGAACTCCCTGGCCGAGTCGCGCCAGCAAAACCATGCCTTGTACAACCGCCTGCGCACCTACCAGACCCAGCCCCGCATGGACATCTGGCGCCGGGAGCTGATCTGGGCATGGAACCAGGCGCTGTGGGATGCGCCGAGCAAGGTGCTGGCCAAGGCCGATCCTGACCCGCAACTGTTGCTCACCACCCAACTGGGGCCGGAGCTGGAAAGCGTGCACAGTGAACTGATGATGATTTCGGCCTACTTCGTCCCCGGTCAGCCGGGCCTGGTGTACCTGACCGGCCGCGCGGACGCCGGTGTCGACGTGCGTCTGCTGACCAACGCCCTGGAGGCCACCGACGTACCGGCAGTGCATGGCGGCTATGCGCCCTATCGCAAGGCGCTGTTGGAGCACGGGGTGAAACTGTACGAACTGCGCCGCCAACCGGGCGACGGCGGCGGCAGTGGCCCGCACCTGCTGGGCAGCCGCGCGCTGCATGGCTCGGACTCCAGCCTGCACAGCAAGGCGATGATCTTTGATCGGCAGAAGTCGTTTATCGGCTCATTCAATTTCGACCCGCGTTCGGTGCTGTGGAACACCGAGGTTGGCGTGCTGGTGGACAGCCCCGAGCTGGCCGAGCACGTACGCAACCTGGCCCTGCAAGGGATGGCGCCGGCCTTGAGTTATGAGGCGAAGCTGCAGGATGGCCAGGTGGTATGGGTGACAGAAGACAACGGCCAGTTGCACACCCTGACCCGCGAGCCGGGCAGTTGGTGGCGCCGCTTCAATGCCTGGTTTGCCACCACTGTGGGCCTGGAGCGCATGCTCTAAGCACCACCAAAATCCAATCTGGGAGCACTTCCAGGTCAGGCCGGCTGCTCGGTGCCAAACGCCCCTTGGCGTAACAACAGAATCACCAGCCCCAAGGCCCCCGCCGCCATCAGCAACGGCAACGCATGCCCGCTGATCCACTGGCTGCCCGCACCCGCCGCCAGCGGGCCGATCAGGCAACCAATCCCCCACAACTGCGCAATATGGGCATTGGCCCGCACCAACGCATCGTCACGGTAGCGCTCGCCGATCAGGATCAACGACAAGGTGAACAAGCCCCCGGCGCTGGCACCGAACAGCACCCAGATCGGCCAGATCAGCCAGGTATCGAGCAGCGGCGCAATGGCCAGGCTCGATAACAGCAACAGCACCGCGCACCCCAAAAACAGGGTACGCCTGGGCAGGTAATCGGCCAGCGCGCCAATCGGCAATTGCAGCAAGGCATCGCCGACCACCACGGTGCTGACCATCGCCAGCGCCACCTCAGCGGTAAAACCCTGCTGCAGGCAATACACCGGCAGCAGCGTCAGAATCATCGCCTCGAACGCGGCAAACAACGCCACCGCCCAGGCAATCGCCGGCAGGCCCCGGCAAAAAACCCACAAGTCGCCAAAGGTCACGCTGAAGGCCTCCGCCGTCGGCGCCCCGCTGCGCCCCAGCAGCAGGAACGGCGCAACGATCAGCAGGCCGACGCCGACCCAGAAGCCATAGTCATGATCGGTCCCCAGTACGCCGAGCAACAACGGCCCCGACAGCTGGCTCAAGGCGTAGGTACAGCCATACAGCGCCACCAGCCGGCCACGCCACTGCTCCACCACCAGTTGATTGATCCAGCTTTCGCCGAGGATAAACACGATGGTCAGGATCACCCCGATCATCAACCGCAGCACCAGCCACACCGGATAGCTGGGCAGTACCGCCAGCAAACCGATGGAAATCGCCCCGGCCCACAGGCACAGACGCATCAGGTTCGCCGTGCCCAACCAGGAGGCCAGGCGGCTGGAGACCTTGGCGCCCAACAACACACCGAACGCCGGCATCGCCGCCATGATGCCGATGGCAAAGTTGCCATAGCCCCAGCTTTCCAGGCGCAGGGACACCAGCGGCATGCTCACGCCCAAGGCGAGGCCGACGCTGAGTACCGAGGCCAGGACGGCGAAGTAAGTCGCCCAACGCATTGCCACGCTCCTGTGAGTTATTTCCAGATCACGCAAAATACTGTGGGAGCGGGCTTGCTCGCGATGAGGGAGTACCAGCCAACTCATGAGTGACTGATATACCGCTATCGCGGGCAAGCCCGCTCCCACATGTGGATCTACTGCAGCTGGTGCCCGGAGTCCGGGTTTACAGCTTGATCCAGGTCGCCTTCAGCTCGGTGTACTTGTCGAACGCGTGCAGCGACTTGTCGCGACCGTTGCCCGACTGCTTGAACCCGCCAAATGGCGCAGTCATGTCGCCGCCATCGTACTGGTTGACCCACACGCTACCGGCGCGCAGGGCCTTGGCGGTCAAGTGGGCCTTGGAGATATCCGAAGTCCAGACCGCAGCAGCCAGGCCATAAGGCGTGTCGTTGGCAATCGCCACGGCTTCTTCAGCGCTGTCGAACGTCAGCACCGATAGCACGGGGCCAAAGATCTCTTCCTGGGCAATCTTCATGGCGTTGGTCACGCCGTCGAAAATCGTCGGTTCGACGTAGGTACCGCCAGTTTCCTGCAGGGTGCGCTTGCCACCGGCCACCAGCTTGGCGCCATCGGCGTGCCCGGCTTCGATGTACGAAAGCACGGTGTTCATCTGCTGGGTATCCACCAGCGCGCCGACGTTGGTAGCCGGGTCCAGCGGGTTGCCCGGCTTCCAGCCCTTGAGGGCCTCGATCACCATTGGCAGGAATTTGTCCTTGATCGAACGCTCCACCAGCAGGCGCGAACCGGCAGTGCAGACTTCGCCCTGGTTGAAAGCAATGGCGCCAGCCGCGGATTCGGCAGCGGCTTGCAGGTCCGGGGCATCGGCAAACACGATGTTCGGGCTCTTGCCGCCAGCTTCCAGCCAGACACGTTTCATGTTCGATTCGCCGGAGTAGATCATCAGTTGCTTGGCGATCTTGGTCGAACCGGTGAACACCAGGGTATCGACGTCCATATGCAACGCCAGGGCCTTGCCGACAGTGTGGCCATAACCCGGCAGCACGTTGAGCACACCCTTGGGGATACCCGCTTCAACGGCCAGGGCAGCGATGCGGATGGCGGTCAGCGGCGATTTTTCCGAAGGCTTGAGCACGACCGAGTTACCGGTGGACAGCGCCGGCCCCAGCTTCCAGCAGGCCATCATCAGCGGGAAGTTCCACGGCACGATGGCCGCCACTACGCCGACGGGCTCGCGGGTCACCAGGCCCAGTTGGTCATGGGGGGTGGCGGCGACTTCGTCGTAAATCTTGTCGATGGCCTCGCCACTCCAGCTCAGGGCTTGCGCCGCGCCAGGGATGTCGATGCCCAGGGAGTCGCCGATGGGCTTGCCCATGTCCAGGGTTTCGAGCAGGGCCAGCTCTTCGGCGTTGGCCTTGAGCAGCGCGGCGAAACGGATCATGGTGGCTTTGCGCTTGGCCGGGGCCAGGCGAGACCAAGCGCCGGAGTTGAAAGTGGCGCGGGCGTTTTCCACGGCGCGCTGGGCGTCGGCGACGTCACAGCTGGCAACCGTGGTCAGCAGGCGGCCATCGACTGGGCTGAGGCATTCGAACGTGTCGCCGGAAACTGCGGCGGTGTACTCGCCATTGATATAGGCGCGGCCTTCGATCTTCAGATCCTTGGCGCGTTGTTCCCAGTCGGCACGGGTCAGGGTGGTCATGCGAGTGTCCTCCTCTTATTAAATATAAGGGCCCGGCGTTATAACCGTTCCCTTCCAAATGCTTGCCCGGCCAGCCAGCTATTCGGTCCGAGGCACCCGCCACCCTAAACCAGCCGCAAGGGATGTTTCAATATATTTGACATAACGGCCGCAAACGCCCTTGCGATGTTCATTTTAATAAACATAGACTTTGGCTCTCCAACCCCAGGCCTAGACGGGATACGTGCATGAACATTCAGGATGTCGTCGATTTCAGCCAGGCGAACACCGCCGCCGAACGCTACCGCCCCGCCACAGAAAAAATCCTCAAGGGCGACCCCGAGCAGACGCTCTTCAACCACTACAACAGCCCGTGCGGCCAGATGAACGCCGGGGTATGGGAAGGTGAAGTCGGGCAATGGACGGTGAACTACACCGAACACGAGTACTGCGAGATCGTGCAGGGGGTTTCGGTGCTACGCGATGCCGAAGGCAACGCCAAGACCTTGCGCGCCGGTGACCGCTTCGTGATCCCGGCCGGCTTCAGTGGCACCTGGGAAGTGCTGGAGCCGTGCCGCAAGATCTACGTGGTGTTCGAAGAAAAAGCCTGATCGGTCGACCGCGACTTTTCAAAAGGCAAAAAAAACCCGCATCGTGAGATGCGGGTTTTTTTCACAAGAAAGAAAACCAATTACTTGATTTTGCCTTCTTTGTAGATCACGTGCTTGCGAACGCGCGGGTCGAACATTTTCTTTTCGAGCTTGTCCGGGGTAGTACGCTTGTTCTTGTCGGTAGTGTAGAAGTGACCAGTACCGGCGCTAGAGATCATTCGAATCAATTCACGCATGATTTAGCTCCTTAGATTTTGCCGTCGCGGCGCAGTTCAGCGAGCACGACAGTGATGCCACGCTTGTCGATGATGCGCATGCCTTTGGCAGATACGCGCAGACGGACAAAACGTTTCTCTTCTTCAACCCAGAAGCGGTGATGCTGCAGGTTTGGCAGGAAACGACGACGGGTTTTGTTGTTTGCGTGGGAAATGTTATTCCCAGTCACCGGACCCTTACCGGTAACTTGACAGACTCTCGACATGCCTCAGCCCTCTAAAACCACATGCCCAACCCGGCATGGGTTGGCCGCTTAATCTCTCAGTCATTTGGCGCCAGGCGCCGCGTTTCTTTAAGGGTCTTACCGGCTACACCTACAGTGAAGGAACCGGGCCCCTAGAAAAGAGCGCTGCTTTATACCAGAAAGACCCAAGCGCAACAACAGCCGGTGTGTTTTTCCCGCTGTAAATCTCGCCCGAGCAGCTCTCAAGCGCTGCCAGGGTGGGCCGCCGTGCCGCCGGACCGCTCGTCGCACCGAATGATTTATCGCCGCTGCTTGTAGGCCAAGGCCCCGGGCAAAATGACCTGAAGCGCCATCAAAACAGTATTTGTCCTAAATGCACAGGCAAAAATGGGCTAGTCATTTGTGAATCAGGCCACTACGGTAGGCCTTTTCCAGACTGCACTCGCAGATGGGCCTCCGATCTGCAAAGGAAACCGACCATGCGCCTCGCTGCCCTGCCACTTCTACTCGCCCCGCTCTTCCTCGCCCCGCTGGCCCAGGCGGCCTCCACGTTGAGCGTCTGCACCGAGGCCAGCCCCGAAGGGTTCGATGTGGTGCAGTACAACTCGCTGACCACCACCAACGCCTCGGCGGATGTGCTGATGAACCGCCTGGTGGACTACGACGCCACGAGCGGCAAGCTGGTGCCGAGCCTGGCCGACAGCTGGGAAGTCTCGCCGGACGGCCTGACCTACACCTTTAAATTGCACCCGGGCGTCAAATTCCACCGCACCGCGTATTTCAGCCCAAGCCGCAGCCTTACCGCCGAAGATGTACGTTTCAGCTTCGAACGCATGCTCGACCCGGCCAATCCCTGGCACCAGATCGCCCAGAGCGGCTTCCCCCACGCCCAGTCCTTGCAACTGCCGGCGCTGATCAAAAAGATCGACGCCCTGGATCCGCTGACCGTGCGCTTTACCCTGGATCACGCCGACTCCACGTTCCTCGCCGCGCTGAGCATGGGCTTTGCCTCGATCTACCCGGCCGAATACGCCGACAAGCTGCTCAAGGCCGGCACCCCGGAAAAGCTCAACAGCCAGCCCATCGGCACCGGCCCCTTTGTTTTCGGGCGTTTCCAGAAAGATGCAGCGATTCGCTACAAAGCCAATCCGGATTACTTCGCCGGCAAGCCTGCTGTGGATAACTTGATCTTTGCCATCACCCCGGACGCCAACGTGCGCCTGCAGAAACTGCGCCGGGATGAGTGCCAGATCGCCTTGTCACCCAAGCCCCTGGATATCGGCGAGGCGCAAAAGGATGCGGCGCTCAAGGTGGAAAAGACTGCAGCCTTCATGACCGCGTTTGTGGCCATCAACAGCCAGCACCCACCGTTGGACAAGCCAGAAGTGCGCCAGGCGATCAACCTGGCCTTCGACAAGGCCAGCTACCTCAAGGCCGTGTTTGAAGGCACCGCCGAAGCCGCCACCGGCCCCTACCCGCCCAATACCTGGAGTTTTGCCAAGGAATTGCCGGGTTATCCACAGGACATCGCCAAGGCCAAGGCCCTGCTGGCCCGCGCCGGGCTGAGTGACGGCTTCAAGACCACCCTTTGGACCCGGCCCTCGGGCAGCCTGCTCAACCCCAACCCAAGCCTGGGCGCACAACTGCTGCAGGCGGACCTGGCCAAGGTCGGCATCCAGGCCGAGATCCGCGTGATCGAATGGGGCGAACTGATCCGCCGCGCCAAGGCTGGCGAGCACGACCTGCTGTTTATGGGCTGGGCCGGCGACAACGGCGACCCGGATGACTTCCTGACCCCGCAGTTTTCCTGCGCGGCGGTAAAATCCGGCACCAACTTTGCCCGTTACTGCGACCCGGCACTGGACAAGCTGATCAGTGCCGGCAAGACCACCAATGAGCAAGGCGTGCGCAGCAAGCTGTATCAACAGGCACAGGCGCAGATCCAGCAGCAGGCGCTGTGGTTGCCACTGGCTCATCCGACGGCCTTTGCCCTGACCCGTAAAAATGTCGAGGGGTATCAGGTCAGCCCGTTTGGGCGCCAGGATTTCTCCAAGGTCAGCGTAAAGCCCTGACCCGGCCGTTGTAGGAGCCGGCAAGCCGGCCCCTACAAGCAACTGCGTTACAGCCAACCGTATTCGGCCATCGACAGCGGGTCACCGTCGCCGATAATGATGTGATCCAGTACCCGCACATCCACCAGATCGAGGGCCTTTTGCAGATGCTTGGTCAGTTTTCGATCAGCAATGCTGGGCTCGGCATTCCCGGAGGGGTGGTTGTGGCACAGGATCAACGCCGCTGCGTTGTAGTCCAGGGCGCGCTTGACCACCTGTCGCGGGTACACCATGGCATTGTCTATGGTGCCCTGGAACAGCGCTTCGAAGCCCAGCACCCGGTGCCTTGAATCAAGAAACAGGCAGCCGAATATTTCGTGGGGCTCATGGCGCAGCAGCGCCTTGAGGTAGTCACGCACGGCAACCGGGCTTTCCAGCACCGACTCATTGCGTACATGCTCGGCCAGATGGCGCCGGCCCATTTCCAGCACCGCCTGCAACTGGGCGAACTTAGCCGGCCCCAGGCCCAGATGCTGGATGAAGACGGTTTGGCGGGCCTCCAGCAACGAACGCAGGCTGCCAAATTGCCCCAGCAGATGGCGCGCCAAGTCCACCGCGCTTTTACCCGAGACGCCGGTACGCAGGAAAATCGCCAGCAACTCGGCATCCGAGAGACTTGCCGCCCCCAACTCCAAAAGCTTCTCCCGCGGGCGCTCCGCCGCAGGCCAATTGCGAATACTCATGGCACCTCCGTGTGCATGTGCGCCGCTGTTGCATGGCGGACGCTGTGTTATCTTAGCCGCTCTTTTTTGCGCGCGATTTCACCTGGGGAGGGGGGATCGCAACGCCATCACTGAACTGGAAAGGCAAACCAATGCAGCGTCTGTATCGGAAACGCATCGTTCTCGGCGTCGGCGGCGGTATTGCCGCCTACAAGAGCGCAGAGTTGGTTCGCAGGCTCCTGGACCAGGGCGCCGAAGTGCGCGTGGTCATGACCCGTGGCGGCAGTGAGTTCATTACCCCGCTGACCATGCAGGCCCTGTCCGGCCACCCGGTGCACCTGGACCTGCTGGACCCGGCAGCCGAAGCCGCCATGGGCCATATCGAACTGGCCAAATGGGCCGACCTGGTGCTGATCGCACCCGCCACCGCTGACCTCATCGCGCGCCTCGCCCAAGGCATTGCCGACGACCTGCTGACCACGCTGGTGCTGGCCACCGACGCCACCGTCGCCATTGCCCCGGCAATGAACCAGGCCATGTGGCGCGACCCCGCCACCCAGGCCAACACCCAACTCCTGCAAAGCCGTGGCCTCAAGGTCTTCGGCCCGGCCTCCGGCAGCCAGGCCTGTGGCGACGTCGGCCTGGGGCGCATGCTCGAAGCCACGGACCTGGCGCTGTGTGCCGCCGAGTGCTTCCAGCATCTGGCCCTGACCGGTAAGCACGTACTGATTACCGCCGGCCCGACCCAGGAAAACATCGACCCGGTGCGCTACATCACCAACCATAGCTCAGGGAAAATGGGCTTTGCCCTGGCAGAAGCGGCGGTTGAGGCAGGCGCACGCGTGACCCTGATCACCGGCCCGGTGCATCTGCCGACCCCGGATCGGGTCACCCGCATCGACGTAGTCAGCGCCCGCGACATGCTCGCGGCCTGTGAGGCGGCGATTCCCTGCGATGTGTTTATCGCGTCGGCAGCGGTCGCAGACTACCGCCCGGAAGTGGTTGCCCCACAAAAACTCAAGAAAGACCCTACAAGCGGCGACGGCCTGCTCCTGCAAATGGTGCGCAACCCGGACATTTTGGCCACCATCGCCACCCGCGCGGATCGTCCGTTCAGCGTCGGTTTCGCTGCCGAAACCGAAAACCTGCTGGACTACGCCGCACGCAAACTGAAAGACAAAAACCTCGACCTGATCGTTGCCAATGATGTCGCCAACCCGAGCATCGGCTTCAACAGCGAGGAAAACGCCTGCAGCGTGATTGATCGCGAGCTGCACGCCACCCTTTTCGCCCAGACCAGCAAGGGCAAGATTGCCCGCCAACTGATCTCTTTTATCGCCCAACGGCTGAACCAGGTTTAATGTCCATGCACGCTTTGCAAGCCAAGATCCTCGACCCCCGCCTCGGCACCGACTTCCCACTGCCGGCCTACGCCACACCGGGCTCCGCCGGCCTGGACCTGCGCGCCATGCTCAAGCAAGACACCGTCCTTGAGCCGGGCCAGACCCTGCTGATCCCCTCCGGCCTGTCGATCTACGTCGGCGACCCCGGCCTGGCCGCCTTGATCCTGCCGCGCTCCGGCCTGGGTCACAAACACGGGATCGTGCTGGGCAACCTGGTGGGCTTGATCGACTCGGACTACCAGGGCGAATTGATGGTCTCGTGCTGGAACCGTGGCCAGACCGCCTTCAACATCGCCGTCGGCGAGCGCATTGCTCAACTGGTCCTGGTGCCGGTGGTGCAGGCACATTTCGAACTGGTCACCGAGTTCGACGAAACCCAGCGTGGCGCGGGTGGCTTCGGGCATTCCGGTAGCCACTGACTACGCTCAGGCATGCCGGACTCTGTGTCCGACATGCCCCAGTGGCATTTTCGCACCACGAACTCTAGGGCAAAAACGCCGTCTTACCCTTCAGTTTGAGCCTGCCGGTCGCCACATTCCGGCATGTCCGCCCCGTATCGATGGAGTTTCCCCAGTGATGAGCAACGCAGCCCCAGTCGCACCGACGTTTCCCGACAGCATTTTCCGCGCCTACGACATCCGTGGTGTCGTCCCGAAAACCCTGACCGCCGAAACCGCCTACTGGATCGGCCGCGCCATCGGCTCGCAAAGCCTGGCCCAGGGCGAGCCCAACGTCTCTGTGGGACGTGACGGTCGCCTGTCCGGCCCCGAGCTGGTGGAGCGCCTGATCCAGGGCCTGGCCGACAGCGGCTGTCATGTCAGCGACGTTGGCCTGGTGCCGACCCCGGCGCTGTACTACGCCGCCAACGTGCTGGCCGGCAAATCCGGCGTGATGCTCACTGGCAGCCACAACCCATCGGACTACAACGGCTTCAAGATCGTGATTGCCGGCGATACCCTGGCCAACGAACAGATCCAGGCCCTGCACACTCGCCTCAAGACCAATGACCTGACCAGCGGTAAGGGCAGCATCACCAAGGTCGATATCCTCCAGCGCTACTCGGACGAAATCACCCGTGACGTCAAGCTCGAGCGGCGCCTGAAAGTCGTGGTGGACTGCGGCAACGGCGCGGCCGGCGTGATCGCCCCGCAACTGCTCGAAGCCTTGAACTGCGAAGTGATCCCGCTGTTCTGCGAAGTCGACGGCAATTTCCCCAACCATCACCCGGACCCGGGCAAGCCTGAAAATCTGGTTGACCTGATCGCCAAGGTCGCAGAAGTGGGCGCCGATGTCGGCCTGGCCTTCGATGGCGACGGCGACCGCGTAGGCGTGGTGACCAACACCGGCAGCATCGTGTTCCCCGACCGCCTGCTGATGCTGTTCGCCCGCGACGTAGTGGCGCGCAACCCCGGTGCCGAGATCATCTTCGACGTCAAATGCACCCGGCGCCTGACGCCGTTGATCAAGGAATACGGCGGCCGCCCACTGATGTGGAAGACCGGTCACTCATTGATCAAAAAGAAAATGAAGGAAACCGGCGCCCTGCTGGCCGGCGAAATGAGCGGCCATGTGTTCTTCAAGGAGCGCTGGTTCGGTTTTGACGACGGCATCTACAGCGCCGCCCGCCTGCTGGAGATCCTCAGCAAGGAAAAATCCAGCGCCGAAGACCTGTTCGAGACCTTCCCGAACGATATTTCTACGCCGGAAATCAATATCCATGTGACCGAAGAGAGCAAATTCAGCATCATTGACGCATTGCACGATGCGCAATGGGGTGCAGGCGCCAACCTGACCACCATTGATGGTGTGCGAGTCGATTATGCCGAAGGCTGGGGCCTGGTTCGCGCGTCCAACACCACTCCGGTGCTGGTCCTGCGTTTCGAGGCGGATACCGAGGCCGAGTTGCAGCGCATCAAGGACGTGTTCCACGCCCAGTTGAAACGTGTTGCCCCTGATCTCCAACTACCGTTCTGATTATTTGCCCCGGAGCCCTGAATGACCCTCGAACGCGAAGCCGCCGCCAATACCGCCAAGGTCCTTTCCGAAGCGTTGCCTTACATTCGACGCTACGTCGGCAAGACGCTGGTGATCAAGTACGGCGGCAATGCCATGGAAAGCGACGAGCTGAAAACCGGCTTTGCCCGTGACATCGTGCTGATGAAAGCCGTCGGGATCAACCCGGTGGTGGTGCACGGCGGCGGCCCGCAAATCGGTGACCTGCTCAAGCGCCTGTCCATCGAGAGTCATTTCATCGACGGCATGCGTGTTACCGATGCGCAGACCATGGACGTGGTGGAGATGGTCCTGGGCGGCCAGGTGAACAAAGACATCGTCAACCTGATCAACCGTCACGGCGGCAGCGCCATCGGCCTGACCGGCAAGGACGCCGAGCTGATCCGTGCGAAGAAACTTACCGTGACCCGCAAGACTCCGGAGATGACCCAGCCGGAAATCATCGACATCGGCCAGGTGGGCGAAGTGATCGGCATCAACACCGATTTGCTCAACCTGCTGGTCAAGGGCGACTTCATCCCGGTGATCGCGCCGATTGGCGTGGGGGCCAATGGCGAGTCCTACAACATCAACGCCGACCTGGTGGCGGGCAAGGTGGCCGAGGCACTCAAGGCCGAGAAGCTGATGCTGCTGACCAATATCGCCGGCCTGATGGACAAGGAAGGCAAGGTTCTGACCGGCCTGACTACCCAGCAAGTCGACGATCTGATCGCCGACGGCACTATCTACGGCGGCATGCTGCCGAAGATCCGCTGCGCACTGGAAGCGGTGCAAGGTGGCGTAGGCAGCTCGCTGATCATCGACGGCCGGGTGCCCAATGCGGTGCTGCTGGAGATCTTCACTGATACGGGCATGGGTACGCTGATCAGCAATCGCAAGCGTCCGTAAGCGCTGAAACAAAAAGCCCCCGTTCAACTGGATTGAACGGGGGCTTTTTTGTGACCAATCTGCAACAGGGTGGGTATCCCCTGTGTCAGACGCCAAACTGCTCGCGGTACGCACGCACTGCCGGCAGATGCTGCTTGAGCTGCGGGTCGTCTTCCAGGAACTGCAATACCTGGTTCAGCGACACGATGCTCACCACGGGAATCCCGAAGTCACGTTCCACTTCCTGGATCGCCGACAACTCACCGTTGCCGCGCTCCTGGCGGTTCAACGCGATCAGCACGCCCGCAGCCTTGGCGCCGTCCTGGGACGCAATGATCTGCATCACTTCACGAATCGCGGTACCGGCAGTGATCACGTCGTCGATGATCAGCACATCGCCGGTCAGCGGCGCGCCGACCAGGCTGCCGCCCTCACCGTGGGCCTTGGCTTCCTTGCGGTTGAAACACCACGGCAGATCGCGGTCGTGATGTTCAGCCAGGGCCACTGCGGTCGCGGCGGCCAACGGAATGCCTTTGTAGGCCGGGCCAAACAGCACGTCGAAGGCAATACCGCTTTCAACGATGGCGGCGGCGTAGAAACGCCCCAGTTGCGCCAGGGCAGAACCCGAGTTGAACAGGCCGGCATTGAAGAAGTATGGGCTGGTGCGCCCGGACTTGAGGGTGAACTCACCGAAGCGCAAAACCCCGCGATCGATGGCAAAACGAATGAAATCGCGTTGATACGCCTGCATGAAAAAAGCCTCAGATACCACGGATTTAGCTAAATAGGTAGACGCCGTGTATCATACACGCACGCGATTTTTGGGGCCATTTATGCGGATCATCAGTGTGAACGTTAATGGTATTCAGGCTGCAGTCGAGCGTGGTTTGCTCAGTTGGCTGCAAGCCCAGAATGCCGACGTCATCTGCCTGCAGGACACCCGCGCCTCCGCCTTTGAACTGGACGACCCAGCCTTCCAACTGGATGGCTACTTCCTTTATGCCTGTGATGCCGAAGTCCCTGCCCAAGGTGGCGTGGCTCTGTACTCACGGTTGCAACCCAAGGCGGTCATCAGCGGCCTCGGCTTCGAGACAGCCGATCGCTACGGGCGCTACCTGCAAGCCGATTTCGACAAAGTCAGTATTGCTACCTTGCTGCTCCCTTCGGGGATGAACGGCGATGAAGACTTGAACCAGAAGTTCAAGCTAATGGACGATTTCGCCCGTTATCTGGATAAACAGCGACGCAAACGCCGCGAGTACATTTATTGTGGCTCGCTGTACGTGGCGCAACAGAAGCTGGATATCAAGAACTGGCGCGACAGCCAGCAATCCCCGGGCTTCCTGGCGCCGGAACGGGCCTGGATGGACGAGATTGTCGGCAACATGGGGTATGTAGATGCCCTGCGAGAAGTCAGCCGCGAAGGCGACCAGTACAGCTGGTGGCCGGACAACGAACAGGCCGAGATGCTTAATCTGGGCTGGCGTTTTGACTACCAGTTGCTGACCCCCGGCCTGCGCCGGTTTGTCCGCAGCGCACGTCTGCCGCGTCAACCGCGCTTCTCGCAACATGCGCCGTTGATCGTGGACTACGACTGGACCTTGACCATCTGAGGTCAATATCCAGGTACAAAAAAACCGACATCGCTGTCGGTTTTTTTGTGGGCGATCATTATTTGATCAATCGCCAGGTGAGCGGGTAACGGTAGGCAATGCCTTTGTTGGCCTTGACCCCGCCAATGATGGTCAAGATCAGTGCGGCAATTACCAGCACCACCATTAACAGGAAACCGATCACCACGAACCCCAGGACAAAGCAGACCAGCCAGGCGATGGCCACGGTCAGCTGGAAGTTCAGCGCTTCCTTGCCCTGGTCGTCGATCAGCGGGTCCATGTCCTTCTTCACCTGCCACAGGATCAATGGCCCCAACACGCTACCAAAGGGGAACACCAGGCCCAGGAACGCCGCGAAGTGACAGAGCATCGCCCATTGGCGCACTTCCTTGTTCTGGGCTGACACGGGAAGCTGGTTGTCACTCATCGCGTTGCTCCTTGAGGCCGGTTTCAGTCAGCCAGTGCGGCGTTCTGCAGTTCGAAGATTTCGCTCATGCCTTTCTGGGCCAGGGCCAGCATGGCGTTCAGGTCTGCCGGCTGGAATGGCGCGCCTTCGGCGGTGCCCTGCACTTCGATGAACCCACCGGTGCTGGTCATGACCACGTTCAGGTCGGTCTCGGCAGCCGAGTCTTCCAGGTAGTCCAGGTCCAGCACCGGCTCGCCCTGGTACATGCCCACCGATACGGCGGCAATCATCTGCTTGAGCGGGTCGCCGCCTTTCAGGCCGCCGCGCTTCTTGATCACTTTCAGCGCATCGACCAGGGCCACCATGGCGCCAGTGATGGACGCGGTGCGGGTGCCGCCGTCGGCCTGGATCACGTCGCAGTCGACGTACAGGGTTACATCGCCCAGTTTAGTCATGTCCAGCGCAGCGCGCAGGGAACGGCCGATCAGACGCTGGATTTCCAGGGTACGACCGCCCTGCTTGCCACGGCTGGCTTCACGCTGGTTACGCTCGCCGGTGGCGCGCGGCAACATGCCGTACTCTGCAGTCAACCAACCCTGGCCCTGACCCTTGAGGAAACGCGGCACGCCATTCTCGACGCTGACGGTGCAGATGACCTTGGTATCGCCAAACTCGACCAGTACAGATCCCTCGGCGTGTTTGGTGTAGTTGCGGGTGATGCGGATCGAGCGGAGCTGATCGGCAGCGCGACCACTTGGACGTTTCATAGGGGATACCTGTACAGAGGACGAAAAACTGCCGAGCATTATAGAGCCGCAGGCCGCTTCTCGGCACTGCTAATAAATTCGGTAACGAATCGACACCCCCTGGCACCCTTTGTCACAGCCCGCATTTGGGGGCGCCCGCCCCGTTGCGCTACAATCCTGCGCCTTCGCAGCCAGTCGGCTTCAATCTACCCACCAGCCCGCCCGTTTGCGGGACTGCATCGCGAGGTACCTCCATGGTGCACAGCATGACTGCCTTTGCCCGCGTCGAAAAAGCCGGCGTCCAGGGCACCCTGAGCTGGGAATTGCGCTCGGTCAACAGCCGCTACCTGGAGCCGCACCTGCGCCTGCCCGAATCCTTCCGCGACCTTGAAGGCGCAGTGCGCGAGGCCCTGCGTGCCGGCATCTCCCGCGGCAAGCTGGAATGCACCCTGCGCTTTACCGAGGAAACCACCGGCAAGCCGCTGCAGGTTGACCGCGAACGCGCCGCGCAACTGGTCGCCGCCGCCGAGACCATCGCCAGCCTGATCAAACAGCCAGCGGCCCTGAACCCCCTGGAAGTGTTGGCCTGGCCTGGGGTGCTGGTGGCCGACGCCACTGACCCGCAAGCGCTGAACGCCGAAGCCCTGGCCCTGTTCAACCAGGGCCTCAAGGAGCTTAAAGCCGGCCGCGAGCGTGAAGGCGCCGAGCTGGCCCGCCTGATCAACGAACGCCTGACGGCCATCGAGGCCGACGTCGTGACCCTGCGCGAACTGGTGCCGCAGATGCTGGCCACCCAGCGTCAGAAAGTCCTCGACCGCTTCACCGACATGAAGGCCGACCTCGACCCGGTGCGCCTGGAGCAGGAAATGGTCCTGCTCGCACAAAAAAGCGACGTCGCCGAAGAACTCGACCGCCTGAGCACCCATATCCTGGAAGTGCGCCGCGTGCTCAAGTCGGCCGGTGCCGCCGGTCGGCGCCTGGACTTCCTGATGCAGGAACTCAACCGCGAAGCCAATACACTGGGCTCCAAAGCCTTCGATCCGCGCAGCACCACGGCTGCGGTCAACCTCAAAGTGTTGATCGAGCAAATGCGCGAACAAGTACAGAATATTGAGTAAGGCAACTCCCATGACCCACAGCACCGGCACCCTGTACATCATTTCCGCCCCCTCGGGCGCGGGCAAAAGCAGCCTGGTCAAGGCCCTGACCGACACCAACCCGGAGATCCGCGTATCGGTCTCCCACACCACTCGCGCCATGCGCCCGGGTGAGGTGAACGGCGTGAACTATCACTTCGTCGAACGCAGCGAATTCGTGAAAATGATCGAACACGGTGACTTCCTGGAGCGCGCCGAGGTGTTCGGCAACCTCTACGGCACGTCCCAGAGCCACTTGCAGCAGACCCTGGACGAAGGCCACGACCTGATCCTGGAAATCGACTGGCAGGGCGCCGAACAGGTGCGCCAATTGATGCCCAAGGCGCGCTCGATCTTTATCCTGCCGCCGTCCCTGGAGGCCTTGCACCAGCGCCTGACCAATCGCGGCCAGGACAGCGACCAGGTCATCGACGGCCGCATGCGCGAAGCCGTCAGTGAAATGAGCCACTATGTGGACTACGACTACCTGATCATCAACGACGATTTTTCCCACGCCCTGGACGACTTGAAGGCGATTTTCCGCGCCAATCAGCTCCAGCAAAAACGCCAACAGCAGCGTTTTGGCAAATTGTTGGCCGAACTGCTCGGTTGAATGGCTCTTCCCAAAACCGCTGCAAGGGCCTTACATTGGCACTTGTAGCGTGTTTGCCGGGGCCTGCAGAAAATCAGCGCTTCCCTAAACGCTGGTGATTTTTTAAACTGTTGAGTCCGCTCGCCCAACCGGGCAGCGCGCATCTTGCATTCGCTCCGAGGAATACCATGGCCCGCGTAACCGTTGAAGACTGCCTAGAACACGTGGATAACCGCTTTGAGCTGGTCATGCTCTCTACCAAGCGTGCCCGTCAATTGGCCACTGGCGGCAAAGAGCCACTACTCAATTGGGAAAATGACAAGCCTACCGTGATGGCCCTGCGCGAAATCGCTGCCGGCGTGATGAGCTATGAATACATTGCCAGCGCTGAAATCGTTGAAGACGAACCGCTGTTTGCAGCGTTCGAGGACGAGTCCAACGAGGCCGTCTAAGCCTATGCCTGGTCGACGTAGCACGGCGCGGGGTCACAGCCTTCGGCAGGAGTTAACACTTTGCCGAGCATAGACGCCCTCGCCGATCGCTTATCGACCTACCTCGGCACCGACCAGGTCAACCTGGTCCGCCGAGCGTATTTCTACGCCGAACAAGCCCACGACGGCCAACGCCGCCGCAGCGGCGAGGCATATGTCACCCATCCTCTTGCGGTGGCCAATATTCTTGCCGACATGCACATGGACCATCAGAGCCTGATGGCCGCGATGCTGCATGACGTGATCGAAGACACCGGCATTGCCAAGGAAGCGCTCAGTGCGCAATTTGGCGAAACCGTGGCCGACCTGGTCGACGGAGTCAGCAAGCTGACCCAGATGAACTTCGAGACCAAGGCCGAGGCCCAGGCGGAAAACTTCCAGAAGATGGCCATGGCCATGGCCCGGGACATCCGGGTGATTCTGGTCAAGCTGGCCGACCGGCTGCACAACATGCGCACGCTGGAAGTGCTGTCCGGTGAGAAACGCCGGCGCATTGCCAAGGAAACCCTGGAAATCTACGCGCCCATCGCCAACCGGCTGGGCATGCATGCCATTCGTATCGAATTCGAAGACCTGGGTTTCAAGGCGATGCACCCGATGCGCTCAGCGCGCATCTACCAGGCGGTCAAGCGCGCCCGGGGCAATCGCAAGGAAATCGTCAACAAGATCGAAGAGTCCCTGAGCCATTGCCTGGCAATCGACGAGATTGAAGGCGAAGTCAGCGGGCGGCAGAAGCATATCTACGGCATCTACAAGAAGATGCGCGGCAAGCGCCGGGCCTTCAACGAGATCATGGACGTGTATGCGTTCCGGATCATCGTCGACAAGGTCGATACCTGCTACCGCGTGCTGGGCGCTGTACATAATTTGTACAAACCCCTGCCAGGCCGCTTCAAGGACTACATCGCCATCCCCAAAGCCAACGGCTATCAGTCGCTGCATACCACGCTGTTCGGTATGCATGGGGTGCCGATCGAGATCCAGATCCGCACCCGGGAAATGGAAGAGATGGCCAACAACGGCATCGCCGCCCATTGGCTGTACAAATCCAGCGGCGACGAGCAGCCCAAAGGCACCCATGCCCGCGCCCGCCAGTGGGTCAAGGGCGTGCTGGAAATGCAGCAACGTGCTGGCAACTCCCTGGAATTCATCGAAAGCGTGAAGATCGACCTGTTCCCGGACGAGGTCTACGTGTTCACGCCAAAAGGCCGGATCATGGAGCTGCCCAAGGGCTCCACGGCGGTCGACTTTGCCTACGCAGTGCACACCGACGTCGGCAACAGTTGCATCGCCTGCCGGATCAACCGCCGCCTGGCCCCGCTGTCGGAACCGCTGCAAAGCGGCTCCACCGTGGAGATCGTCAGCGCGCCGGGGGCCCGGCCGAACCCGGCCTGGCTCAACTTCGTAGTCACCGGCAAGGCCCGCACCCATATCCGCCACGCCCTGAAGCTGCAACGCCGCTCCGAGTCCATCAGCCTGGGCGAACGCCTGCTGAACAAGGTGCTCAACGGTTTCGACAGTTCCTTGGAGAAGATCCCCGCCGAGCGCGTGCAGGCGATCCTCCACGAGTACCGCCAGGAAACCATCGAGGACTTGCTCGAAGACATCGGCCTGGGCAATCGCATGGCCTACGTGGTCGCCCGCCGCCTGCTCGGCGAGGGCGAGCAACTGCCGAGCCCCGAAGGCCCGCTGGCCATTCGCGGCACCGAAGGCCTGGTGCTGAGCTACGCCAAATGCTGCACACCGATCCCGGGCGACCCGATTGTCGGCCACCTGTCCGCCGGCAAAGGCATGGTCGTGCACCTCGACAACTGCCGCAATATCAGCGAAATACGCCACAACCCGGAAAAATGCATCCAGCTGTCCTGGGCCAAGGATGTGACCGGCGAATTCAACGTCGAGTTGCGGGTCGAGCTGGAGCATCAGCGCGGCCTGATCGCCTTGCTGGCCAGCAGCGTCAACGCCGCCGACGGCAATATCGAAAAAATCAGCATGGACGAACGTGATGGTCGCATCAGCGTGGTCCAACTGGTGGTCAGCGTGCACGACCGTGTACACCTGGCCCGCGTGATCAAGAAACTGCGTGCCCTGACTGGGGTTATCCGCATCACTCGCATGCGCGCATAACGCCTCCCCCCTATAGCCCGGACATTACAAGGAGTCATTTATGACCAAGACTGTTATCACCAGCGACAAGGCACCTGCTGCCATCGGTACTTATTCCCAGGCGATCAAGGCGGGCAACACCGTCTACATGTCCGGCCAGATCCCTCTGGACCCAAAGACCATGGAGCTGGTTGAAGGCTTCGAAGCCCAGACCGTACAAGTCTTCGAAAACCTCAAGTCGGTAGCCGAAGCCGCAGGCGGTTCGTTCAAGGACATCGTCAAGCTGAACATCTTCCTCACCGACCTGAGCCACTTCGCCAAGGTCAACGAGATCATGGGCAAGTACTTCGAACAACCCTACCCAGCCCGCGCCGCCATTGGCGTTGCCGCCCTTCCCAAGGGCTCCCAGGTTGAGATGGACGCGATTCTGGTCATCGAGTAATACATTCGGCGCAACCCACAGGGTTGCGCCGACTTCGTTTTAAAAGGATTTCATAATGCGCAAAGCGCTCGTTGCCTCCACGCTGCTCGCCCTGTTCCTTGGCGGCTGTGCCAGCAATCCTGCCACCCGGGATGTGAGCGGCACCTGGATCAACCAGGTCGCCATTGATGCGGCGTCCAAGGGCGGCCCTTTGCGCGAAGCCCTGCAAGCCTACGGTCCGAACCTCGAATGGGAGGTCAACACCAAGGCCAACCAGGCACGCTACTTCAATGGCTTTGAACGCCCCGAAGGCACCCTGGCCGGGGAAAAGTCCGGCACCTGGAACGTTGATTTCTACGGTAGCTCGACCACCGAACTCAAGCGCAAGGGCAAACAGCTGCTGCAAGTGGCCAACGACAACGAGCCCGAACAGCTGTTTGACCGCCCCAAGGACCCTGCCCCCGAAGGCGCGCCCCTGGGCGCCAACTTCGAACGGGCGCTGTACTCGGCCTATATGGGCGGCAGCTGGAAAATCACCAGCGGCAGCGGCTTGGGCGCCACCGTGCAGTTCCAGGCCAACGGCCAAGTAAGCGGGCTGCCGGGCGCCGAGCAGTACTCACTGTGCCTGGCGGGCGATTGCGCCTCCATGAGCGGTGGCTACGACAGCATCTGGCTGCAACAAGGCGGCCAGGGCAACCCGTGGATCTTCAGTCGCAATGACAAGCAGTTGGAGATTTTCCAGGCGATCAATACCTCCCAGGCCGACGAAGTCCCTTCGTTTACCCCCGGGCCACGCCAGTGGTTGCTGGAAAAGCAGTAACCTCAATGTGGGAGCGGGCTTGCGTGGGAGCCGGGCTTGCCCGCGATGTAGGCACCTCGGAGTGTCAGTGACACCGAGGTGATGCTGTCATAGCGATCCGACAAGCCAGCTCCCACACAAGCCGGTGCCTAGCAGGAAAGGTCAGCCTTTGAGGATAGCGGCGTAGCCTTCGCGATAACTCGGATAGGTTGGCGTCCAGCCCAGCGCCTTGGCCCGCGCATTGCTGCACTGCTTGCTGCCCGCGCGCCGCACGCTGGCGTCTTCGGCCCACTCGGTCACCCCAAGGTACTCACGCAGCCAGCCCACAACCTCAGCCAGCGGCGCCGGCGCGTCGTCGACGCCGATATAGACCTTGTCCAACGAACCGCCCTGCTCTACATGTTGCAGCAGAAACGCCAACAACCCTGCCGCATCATCAACATGTATCCGGTTGCCGTACAAAGGCGGCTCCACCGCCACGCGATAGCCCTGGCGCACCTGGCTCAACAACCATTCACGCCCCGGCCCGTAGATACCGGTCAAGCGCACAGTCGTGGCCGGGATGCCGCTGTCGAATGCCACTTGCTCGGCTTCCAGCATCACCTGCCCGGAATAGCCAAGGGCCTGGGTAGGCGACGTCTCATCGACCCATTCGCCATTTTGCTGCCCATAGACACTGCTGCTGGACACAAACACAAGCTGCTTGGGCTGCTGGCCATAGTCGTCGAGCCATTCCAGCACATGCTGCAAGCCTTCGACATAGGCCTTGCGATAGCCCGCTTCGTCATGGTCGGTGGCGGCTGCGCAGTACACCAGGTAGTCCACACCGCCGATCGGCCAGGTGTCGGGACAATCCTTTTTGAACAGGTCGCCGGCAATCCCGATCACCCCTTCGGGCAGGCGCGAGACATTACGCCGCAGGCCATGCACCTCCCATCCGGCAGCCAGCAATTGACTAGCCAGCCGACTACCTACATCACCACAACCGGCAATCACCACAGAAGGCGCAGACATCACAAAACTCCGTTCTCAAAGGTCTAGATTAGCCCTCGCAGGTGACCAGCGGCCAGAAAAAGCACAAATAAAGATACTGTATTACTTCTGTTAACAAGAATTACTTGCAATAATAACCGCCCATTTGTCCTCGACCCTTTATGCGGTCTGGCAGGGCAAGCCCTTATTTTTTCTATCAGGTCCGGCCAGCATGACACGCAATAACCTCCCCGCTTCGCCAACCAAGCCTCACAGCCCGTCCCGCGTCTGGCGCGCGATAACTGCGTTGCTGTTCAGCGTCCTGCTGGCACCGACCGCCGCGCTCGCCGATGCCACGGCACCGGCCACTCCGCCTGCCGCTACTGCGCCAGCCCCGGCCGCGGCCCCCGCACCAGAGCAAAATGCCGCAGCACCCGGTGCTCCAACTGTCGCTCCTGCGGCCACCGACCCGGCTGCCGCCGAAGGCGTAGCCCCGCAAGATGAAACCGGCGTGGTTCTGGAAGAAGACAACACCCTGGGCATGGCTCACGACCTGTCGCCTTGGGGCATGTATCAGAACGCTGACATCATCGTGAAGATCGTGATGATCGGCCTGGCCATCGCCTCGATCATCACCTGGACCATCTGGATTGCCAAAGGCTTCGAGCTGCTGGGCGCCAAACGCCGCCTGCGCACGGAAATCGCCAACCTGAAAAAAGCCACCACCCTTAAAGAAGCCAGCGAAAGCGCGGCCATCAAGGGCACCCTGGCGCACCTGCTGGTACACGACGCACTGGAAGAAATGCGTCTGTCGGCCAACACCCGCGAAAAGGAAGGCATCAAGGAACGCGTGAGCTTCCGCCTGGAGCGCCTGGTGGCAGCCTGCGGTCGCAACATGAGCAACGGCACCGGCGTGCTGGCGACCATCGGTTCCACCGCGCCGTTCGTCGGTCTGTTCGGTACCGTGTGGGGCATCATGAACAGCTTCATCGGCATCGCCAAGACCCAGACCACCAACCTCGCCGTCGTTGCCCCCGGCATCGCCGAAGCCCTGCTGGCAACTGCCCTGGGCCTGGTCGCCGCAATTCCGGCGGTGGTGATCTACAACGTGTTCGCCCGTTCGATCGCCGGCTACAAGGCCCAGGTGTCGGACGCTTCGGCAGAAGTCCTGTTGCTGGTCAGCCGCGACCTCGATCACCTGCCTACCGAGCGCAGCTCGCAACCGCACATGGTGAAAGTGGGGTAATCGGCCATGGGCCTGCATTTGAATCAAGGCGACGACGAGCTCGTCGAGAACCACGAAATCAACGTCACGCCGTTTATCGACGTGATGCTGGTGCTGCTGATCATCTTCATGGTGGCAGCCCCCTTGGCCACGGTGGATATCAAGGTCGACCTCCCCGCCTCCAGCGCGAAACCCGCGCCCCGGCCGGAGAAACCGGTGTTCCTCAGCGTCAAGGCTGACCAGCGTCTGTTCCTGGGCGAAGACGAAGTCAAACCCGAAACCCTCGGTGCGGTGCTCGACGCCCGGACCCAGGGCAAGAAAGACACGACGATCTTCTTCCAGGCCGACAAGGGCGTGGACTACGGCGACCTGATGAGCGTGATGGATGCCCTGCGGGCAGCCGGCTACCTCAAGGTCGGTCTGGTCGGACTTGAGACGGCAGCCAAGAAATGATCACGACGCGCCACAAACTGACGCGTTATGGCACCAGCCTCGCCGTCGTGCTGGGCGTCCACGCCGTCGCGATCATCCTCGCGCTCCAGTGGTCGGCGCCACAGATGGTGCAGTTGCCACCGGCGGCCATGGTCATCGACCTGGCGCCGATGCCAGCCCCACCCCCTCCGGCCCCGCCGAAGGTGGTGACGCCACCGCAACCGCCGGCACCGGTGGAAGAGTTGCCCTTGCCGAAACTGGCCGAGGCACCCAAGCCCACGATTTCCGTGCCCAAGCCGGTCAAGCCAAAGCCTAAGCCGCAGCCGCCCAAGCCTGAGAAAAAGGTCGAGCAGCCCAAGGAGAAACCCTCCGAGGATCCGCCGAGCGAAACCCCTCAGAACAACGCGCCTTCGGAGAAATCCGCGCAGCCGCAACCCGGCCCTTCGCCGGCACAGATCGCGGCCAAGGCCACCTGGCAAAGCACGCTGCTCGGTCACCTGGCGAAGTACAAGAAGTACCCGCCAGGCGCCCAGGCCCGTGGCAAGGAAGGCTTGAACCGCTTGCGGTTCGTGGTGGATGCCGAAGGCAAGGTGCTGTCCTATGAGCTGGTGGGCCGCTCCGGCAACGCCGACCTGGACCGCGCTACCCTGGAGATGATCCGTCGCGCCCAACCGCTGCCCAAGCCTCCGGCCGAGATGTTGACCAATGGCAGCATCGAAATCGTTGCGCCGTTTGTCTACAACATCGAGAAGCGCCGCCGCTAACCCCTGGGGGAGCGGGTTTGTGTGGGAGCGGGCTTGCCCGCGATGACGGTGTAACAGTCAACATCCACAGTGACTGACACACCGCCATCGCGAACAAGCCCACCCCCACACAAAACGGCCAACGCCATTAAGCAAAATCCCCCGCACAAACCGCTCAATCCCCAATCAAGCTCTGATAACGTGCGTCTATCGTTTGCAGCCGGTATGCTTGGCCCGCAACCTCATGGACGCCCGCTATGACTCTTACAGAATTACGCTACATCGTGACCCTCGCCCAAGAGCAACACTTCGGCCATGCAGCCGAACGTTGCCATGTCAGCCAACCGACGCTGTCGGTGGGCGTGAAAAAGCTTGAAGACGAACTCGGTGTGCTGATTTTCGAGCGCAGCAAAAGCGCCGTGCGCCTCACCCCGGTAGGCGAAGGCATTGTTGCCCAGGCGCAGAAGGTGCTGGAGCAGGCCCAGAGCATTCGTGAGCTGGCCCAGGCCGGTAAGAACCAGCTGACTGCCCCGCTGAAAGTCGGCGCGATCTATACCGTCGGCCCGTACCTGTTCCCGCACCTGATCCCGCAACTGCACCGCGTCGCGCCGCAGATGCCGCTGTATATCGAAGAAAACTTCACCCACGTACTGCGCGACAAACTGCGCAACGGTGAGTTGGACGCGATCATCATCGCCCTGCCCTTCAACGAAGCCGACGTGCTGACATTGCCGCTCTACGACGAGCCGTTCTATGTATTGATGCCGGCCTCGCACCCGTGGACGCAAAAA
Source organism: Pseudomonas sp. WS 5410 (assembly GCF_012985645.1). Classification (NCBI taxonomy): domain Bacteria; kingdom Pseudomonadati; phylum Pseudomonadota; class Gammaproteobacteria; order Pseudomonadales; family Pseudomonadaceae; genus Pseudomonas; species Pseudomonas sp. WS 5410. The sequence goes on from NZ_JAAQWS010000008.1 coordinate 168,739, forward strand.
GACACGATTGACGCCAGCCTGCTCAACGACAAGAGCCTGCTGCTGCTCGGTGAAGGCCATTGCTTCCGCGACCAGGTGCTGGAAGCCTGCCCGACCCTGACCAAGGGCAACGACGGCGCCAAGCACACCACCGTGGAGTCCAGCTCCCTGGAGACCATTCGCCATATGGTGGCGTCCGGCCTGGGCATCTCGATCCTGCCGCTGTCGGCCGTCGACAGCCACCACTACGCGGCCGGCGTGATCGAAGTGCGTCCGCTCACCCCGCCCGTGCCGTTCCGTACCGTGGCGATTGCCTGGCGCGCCAGTTTCCCGCGCCCGAAAGCGATTGATATCCTCGCCGACTCGATCCGCCTGTGCTCGGTGGCCAAGCCGCCTGCCGCGAGCTAAGTACGTGTATGACTGAGCTGTCGCAGGTGTCGGTGACGGCACTCAAGGGTGTCGGTGAAGCCATGGCCGAGAAGCTGGCCAAGGTCGGCCTGGAGAACCTCCAGGACGTGTTGTTTCACCTGCCCCTGCGTTACCAGGACCGCACCCGCGTAGTGCCCATCGGCCATCTGCGCCCTGGGCAGGATGCCGTGGTCGAAGGCACCGTCAGCGGTGCCGATGTGGTGATGGGCAAGCGCCGCAGCCTGGTGGTGCGCCTGCAGGACGGTACCGGCGGCCTGAGCCTGCGCTTCTACCATTTCAGCAACGCGCAAAAGGAAGGCCTCAAGCGCGGCACCCGTGTGCGCTGCTACGGTGAAGCGCGGCCCGGCGCGTCGGGCCTGGAAATCTACCACCCGGAATACCGCGCCATTACCGGCGACGAACCCCCGCCGGTAGACACCACCCTCACCCCCATTTACCCGCTCACCGAAGGCCTGACGCAACAGCGCCTGCGCCAGCTGTGCATGCAGACCCTGACCCTGCTCGGCCCCCAAAGCCTGCCCGACTGGCTGCCGCAAGAGCTGGCCCGCGACTACCAGTTGGCGCCCCTGGCCGACGCGATCCGCTACCTGCATCACCCGCCGGCCGATGCCGATGTCGATGAATTGGCCCTGGGTCATCACTGGGCCCAGCATCGCCTGGCCTTTGAAGAGTTGCTGACCCACCAACTGTCCCAGCAGCGCCTGCGCGAAAGCATGCGCTCCCTGCGGGCGCCGGCGATGCCCAAGGCCACGCGCCTGCCCGCGCAGTACCTGGCCAACCTGGGCTTTGCACCGACTGGCGCGCAGCAACGCGTAGGCAATGAAATCGCCTACGACCTGAGCCAGAAAGAACCAATGCTGCGCCTGATCCAGGGCGATGTTGGCGCCGGCAAGACCGTGGTCGCCGCCCTGGCCGCGCTGCAGGCCCTGGAGGCCGGTTATCAGGTGGCCCTGATGGCACCGACCGAGATCCTCGCCGAGCAGCACTTCATCACCTTCAAGCGCTGGCTCGAACCCCTGGGCCTGGAAGTGGCGTGGCTGGCGGGCAAGCTCAAGGGCAAGAACCGCACGGCCGCCCTGGAACAGATCGCCGCCGGCGCACCGATGGTGGTGGGTACCCACGCGCTGTTCCAGGACGAAGTTAAATTCAAGAACCTGGCCCTGGTGATCATCGACGAACAGCACCGTTTCGGCGTGCAACAACGCCTGGCCCTGCGCGAAAAGGGCGTGGGCGGGCGGATGAACCCGCACCAGTTGATCATGACCGCCACGCCGATCCCGCGCACGCTGGCCATGAGTGCCTACGCCGACCTCGACACCTCGATCCTCGACGAGCTGCCGCCCGGCCGAACGCCGGTCAACACGGTCCTGGTCACCGACACCCGACGGGTCGAAGTGATCGAACGGGTGCGCGGCGCCTGTGCCGAAGGGCGCCAGGCGTATTGGGTATGCACGCTGATCGAAGAGTCCGAAGAGCTGACCTGCCAGGCCGCTGAAACCACCTATGAAGACCTCACCAGCGCCTTGGGCGAGCTCAAGGTCGGGCTGATCCACGGGCGCATGAAGCCTGCGGAAAAAGCCGCGGTGATGGCCGAGTTCAAGGCCGGCAACCTGCAATTGCTGGTGGCCACCACGGTGATCGAAGTCGGCGTGGACGTGCCCAACGCCAGCCTGATGATCATCGAAAACCCCGAACGCCTGGGCCTGGCACAGTTACACCAGCTGCGCGGCCGGGTCGGCCGGGGCAGCGCCGCCAGCCACTGCGTGCTGCTCTACCATCCGCCGCTGTCGCAGATTGGTCGCCAGCGCCTGGGGATCATGCGCGAGACCAACGATGGCTTCGTGATCGCCGAAAAAGACCTGGAACTGCGTGGCCCCGGCGAAATGCTCGGCACCCGCCAGACCGGCCTGCTGCAATTCAAGGTGGCCGACCTGATGCGCGATGCCGACCTGCTACCCGCCGTGCGCGATGCGGCCCAGGCCCTGCTGGAGCGCTGGCCGCACCACGTCAGCCCGCTGCTGGATCGCTGGCTGCGCCACGGCCAGCAATACGGCCAGGTCTGACAGACCGCCAATAGCCGACACCATCACAAACCGCAGTTAGACACCCCCGGCCGGACCAAGCTGGTTATACTCCAAGCAAATGTAGAAAATTGGATCCGGCCATGTCAGAAGTTGCCCACGCCACAGCCCCGCCGACCGCACCCCCGGTCATTCGGGACTTGCTCGCAAAACTCGCCGTCAACTACACGGAAGTCACCGACCACCCCGGCCTGAACCCGGCCCGAAAGGTTCAAGCGGTGCTGCTCGATGACGCGGTGGGCGCCCTGATGGTGCTGTTTCCCCAGAGCCAGTTGCTGGATCTCAATCGCCTCACCGAACTGACCGGCCGCAACCTGACCGCTGTCGCGCCGGAGCGCCTGGATCGCATGCTCGGCAAACACAGCCTGAGCCTGCTGCCCGGCCTGCCGCCGCTGACCAGCTCGCCTTGCCTGTACGAAGAAAGCCTGCTGCGCGAGCCGACCCTGCTGGTGCACTCGGGCGAAGCCACTGTGCTGCTGGAAATCGCCAGCGACGACTTCAAGCGCCTGCTGAACAAAGCCAGTGCCGCCAACTTCGGCGAACCCCTGAGCCGCATCCTGCCCAACTTCGACCGTCCCAACGACGACCGCGACGAAATTACCCAGGCGATGCAGGCGTTTACCGCGCGCCGCATCCAGCAACGCCTGGAAGCCACCATTGAAATTCCACCGCTGGCCGATACCGCGCAGAAGATCATCAAGCTGCGGGTCGATCCCAACGCAACCATCGACGACATCACCGGCGTGGTCGAGACCGACCCGGCCCTGGCCGCGCAAGTAGTGAGCTGGGCGGCCTCGCCGTACTACGCCTCACCGGGCAAGATCCGTTCGGTAGAAGACGCAATTGTGCGTGTGCTGGGCTTCGACCTGGTGATCAACCTGGCCCTGGGCCTGGCGCTGGGCAAGACCTTGAGCCTGCCCAAGGACCATCCGCAACAGGCCACGCCCTACTGGCACCAGTCGATCTACACCGCCGCGGTGATCGAGGGCCTGACCCGCGCAATGCCCCGCGCCCAGCGCCCGGAAGCCGGCCTGACCTACCTGGCGGGCCTGCTGCACAACTTTGGCTACCTGTTGCTGGCCCACGTCTTCCCGCCGCACTTCTCGCTGATCTGCCGGCACCTGGAGGTCAACCCGCACCTGTGCCACAGCTATGTCGAGCAGCACTTGCTGGGCATCAGCCGCGAGCAGATCGGCGCCTGGCTGATGCGTTACTGGGATATGCCGCAAGAGCTGTCCACGGCCCTGCGCTTCCAGCATGACCCGAGCTACGACGGCCAATACGCCGAGTACCCGAACCTGGTATGCCTGGCCGTGCGCTTGCTGCGCGGGCGTGGGATTGGCTCCGGGCCTGAGGCCGAGATTCCGGACGAACTGCTGGAGCGCCTGGGCCTGAGCCGCGACAAGGCCGAGGAGGTGGTGAGCAAGGTGCTGGATGCCGAGGTGTTGTTGCGCGAACTGGCGTCGCAGTTCAGCCAGGGCTGAAGCCGGCGCCTGCTGTACCGCTATCGCAGGCACGCCAGCTCCCACAGTTGACCGGGTTCCAACGTTGGAATGCACTCAACCGGTGGAAGCTGGCTTGCCTGCGATGAATCCAACCCGGTCTCTCAGGCCTTCTTTTTCTTCGGCTTCAGATACTTGGTCAAGCCCTGGAACCACATCACCAGGGCCGGGTTGCCCTTGATCTGGATCGACTTGTCCTGAATCCCCGTCATGAACGCCAGTTGCTTGTTCTTCGCCTGCATCGTGGCGAAGCCGTAGGCGGCGTCTTTAAAAGCGATGGCAAATGCCGGCTCCGGGTGGACACCCGAGCGGCTGGTGATGCGCTGGTCTTTGACGATGAAGTGACGGGCAACCTTGCCGTCAAGGGTCTGCAGCTGGAATGCCAGATCCTTGTCACCCAACTGCTGCTGGAACGCAGGGTTGTTGCGGCTGGCTTTGGCCATCATCAGGCCCAGCACCCACAGAAGAAAACGAAATTTCATGCACACGGCCTCAGTGTAATTATTGGGTGGCCGCAGCAGTTTAACGATTTGTGCGCGGAACGCTACCGATCTCCCGCGTTAGCAGGAGATCGGCTGGCGTTTACCGCTTATAGCAACAACTTGGCTTAAACGTTAGGGCAAGGTACCGGTGCCCAGTCGGCCAGGTTCGGGTCGCGGCAGGTGCCTTCGATCTGTGCTTTACCGGCGCTGGCCACTTGCTTACTTTCAGTCTGCTTGACCTTGGCGGTCTGGATGCTTCGCTCGGTGCTCACCGCTTCGGTCGGCACCTTGGGCAGTGGCGGACGCTTGGTCACGACCTTGCCGGTCGACTTGCCTTTTTTCGCCGGCACCACCGCCGGGGCGGTATCTGCCGTGGCCACGGTCACCACGTCATTGCGCTGCACACCCACCTGTTGCAGGTCTTTCTCGTAGGCCTGGGTGTAGTTGTTCAGGTCTTCGCTGGCCTTGCCGTTGACCGCGACGATCAGGTCGTTGGATTCCTTCAGGCCGGCGACGATTTCTGCCAGGCGCTTGCGGCCTTCGGTGTCATTGACGGTCTTGGCCTTGCGGTCAGCCACCAGCTTGGTGAACGCGCTCTGGTAGCACTGCTGGGACGCCTTGGCGTACGCGGTGCTACGGTCGATATCGGAAGCGCTTTTGTTGAAGTCCGTGGCGTAGGACGCGATGCGCTGGTTGTCATCGCTGATCTGCTTCTGGCGCTCGGTGTAGTAACCCGCCGCGCCGCCCGCCAGGGCTCCGCCCGCCGCGCCAATGGCGGCATTGCGGCCACGCTTGTCCGAATCGCCGGTCAGGGCACCCAACAGCGCACCACCGGCCGCGCCGAGGGCGGCGCCGGTGACGACCGACTTGGTCATGTCCGAATCAGTAGCGCGCAGGTGCTGCACCGGCTCGTAGCAGCTGGGGTAGTACTCGACCTTGGTGCTCGACGCGACCTTGGAAGCCGGCGACGTGGCGCAACCGGTCAGCACGGTGCTGAAGCCAGCCGCGATCAGCAGCAAGTAACGCTTGGAAACCGCCTTACGGGAAAAAAGCATAGGTGTGTTCTCTTTTAAGTTTGTCTTGCCCAGCACGGCCCATGCCGCCTGAGTCCCTTCCAAGCTCGCTATACAACCAACGGTCAAGACCGCTGACCGCTCGCTGCGAGCAATTCCTTCAAAATCGTTGCCGGGTCGGCTCGCTGTTGTTTGCGATAGTTGCCGACATGGCGAACGAATAACGTCGCGCGTGTCACCAGGCTCTTGCCCAGTACCGGCTTGCGCTCCAACTCTTGCTGGATCCGTTGAAACTGCGCCTGGATCACCGCATCGGTGTAGCGCGTGCCGGTGGCCAAGTTGTCGATATAGATCGCCACTGCGCCGTCGAGCGCGCTGCGGCCATTGGCGATGGCCGTGGCGAACAACTGCGCGCTGGCCTCGTCCTTGGCGTCCAGGGACTGCTGGCGACTCTTCTGCAGATTGATCAGGCGGATGTTGTAGTTATTGATGGTCTCGGCCACCAGGGCGGCAGACTGGATCAGGTTGCCAGCCGCCTCCTCACGCTGCTGGGCGATCAGCGACACGTTGCGCTTGAGCTCTTCGTTGACCAGCCCCAACTCGGCCTGCAGCCGTGGGTCGGCGCTGGCGGCAATGATGCTGTCCAGGCGCTTGGTCGGGTCCTGGGCGTCGTCGATGGCGTCGGTCAGCGCGGCCAGGCGCCCCTCTTTCTGCCACTGCGCGAACAGTTCGTTGTAGCGTGAGCGCGGTGCCGACAGCGCGCCAATCGCCACCCTGAAGCCCGTGGTCTCGTTGCTTTGCTCCGTGCCATCGGCGCCGAACAGCGGGTATTCGCGGCGCATGCCGCTGAACAGCGTGCCCTCGCCCTCCAAGTAGTTGCCGCCCTTGACGATAAAGCCGCCATAGGTGCCCTGGCGGCGCCCGGCGTGAACCAGTTGGAACGACTCCTGGACCATCTCCGCGGCGTTGCCGATCACATCGAACATGCCGATGGGGTTCGGTAACTTGGTACCGATAGGCATCAGCCGCGCCGCCTGGCCGGTGCCGCCGGCGACCTGGTTGAACACCGCCCAATCGCCCAGCGGGCCGTCGCTGTCGCTGCCCTCGATACGCCGGGGGAACAAGCGGCCTTCCAGATCCTGGCGGCTCACTGCCTGGCCGCCGCGCGCGGCGAACTCCCATTCCACTTCGGTAGGCAGCCGCACAAACCCCAGGCCGCCATCTTGCGCCGAAGCACCGCGGCCACTGACCGGCAGCAAGTCGCGGTGATATTTCATCAACCAGGCGCTGTAGACCGCCGAGAAACGCTCGGCTTCAAAGCGCGACAGCTTGACCTTGGGCAAGCGCCCGGCCATGCCCTCAGGCACCTCGCACGCTGGCGCCGGCTCACCACTGGCCAGGGACTGGGCCTGGGACATGACCTGGGCGTACTGGCGCGCGGTGACTTCGTACTTGCCGATAAAGTAGAGCATCGGCTTGAGCGGGGTCTTGGCGTCGGTCTTGGGCATCAGCGGCGCAATGACCTTGTTCCAGCTCTTGGGCAAATCCTTGAGGGTGAATTGGCCGTTGATAAAGTCGCGGCGGTAACCCGAGATAAACGACTGCTTGTAGCCCGCCTCGCCTTCGCTGAACGGGTAGCCGAGGCTGACCTCTCGGTCGTCCAGGGTGCCCTGGGCCAGGACATAGGCGTAGCGGAACACCATGTTGCCCTCACACGGCAGCGGCAGGCTGACGTCATCGGCCAACGGCTTGGGGTTGTCGAGCTTATCGCTTGCCTCGTCGGCCCAGGCCACAGTGGCCAGGCTCAGCGCCACGGCGGCGCCCAATAACTTATACATCTCTGATGCCCTCAGAAGCCTGGATACGCGCGACCCGCCACCCCCCACACAAGGCCGCCACGGCGCTGACGCCGAGCACCGCGACCAGGGCCAGGGCGTAATGCCGCGCCAACAGGTGGCTGGCGTATTCGCCCGGCACCTGCACGAATAATTGATTCAAACCCGCCTCGGCCAGGCCATACAGCCCGGCGCTGAGCACAGCGGCCAACCCCGCGCTGTAGAGCGCCTGCAGCGTCACGAACAACAACAGCGCGCCAGTGGAAACCCCCAACAGGCGCAACACCGATAACTCCCGGCGCTTGCGCGCGACAGCGGCCAACGCCCCGGCGAAAATCGCCGCAAATGCCCCCGCCAAGGCCAGGCCGGCGATGATCCAGAACACGATCGCCAAGTTGCGACTCAGCGACTGCACCTGGGCGATGCTCAGCGCCTGGGTCGAGACCAACAGGTTCTGCGCGGCGAAATACACCCGTAGCGGCTCAACATCGGTAAGGCTGCGTGCATACAAACGAAACGCCGGATACACCCGCTGCTCGCTCACGCCCACCACGTCACCCTCCCAGCCCAACGCCGGCACCGCACGGCCATCGCGGTAGTCTTCCGCCGCTTCCAGCAGGCTCAAGTCGGCAAACAAACCGTCCCGCGCAAACGCTTCCAGGGGCAGCACTGCCACCACCTGCAACCGTGCATCCAGGGCCTCGACGCGCCCGGCCACTTGCCGCGCAAAGCGGGTTTGCAGCCAATCTCCCGGCCGCGCCGCCAGCTTCTCGGCGGCGGTGTGGCTCAGCACGATCTGCTCCAGGCCCGCCGGGATAGGCAAACCGCCCAGCAACGGATCACCCGGCGCGGTGGGCAGCATCTCCAGGGTCAACGCGCCCACCTGGGCCGTGGCCGCAATCTGCCGCGTGCGCGGGATGGCAAACGCCACATCGCTGCGCCGGCCAAGTTGCTCGACAAAGGCGCGACTGAACCGCCCCCCGCCCAACGGGATGATTTCGCGGGTCGCCGGGTCATTCTCCAAGCGCTCGGTCAAGCTGCTGACCAGTCCGAATTTCAGGCCGAACAACACCAGCAACGGCGCGATCACCGCCACCAGCGCCAACACCGAACAGGCCGACAGCCAGCCATCATTGCGGTAATCCTGCCAAGCGAGGGAAGCCAACAGAGGGATACGCATCAACATGCCTCCCCGAGAGTCGCCGTGACGCCACCGTCGCTGTCGCGCTGGCAACTGATGCGCCGCACCTGCAAGCCACTGGCGCGGGCCAGGGGCTCGTCATGGGTGGCGATCACGCACGCGGCGCGGTGCTCACGGGCCTGGGCCAGCAGCGCCTGCATCACGCGCTCGGCATTGAGGGGATCCAGGGACGCGGTCGGCTCATCGGCCAGCACCAATTGCGGGGCATGGGCCAGGGCGCGGGCGCAACTGACGCGCTGGCGCTGACCCACCGACAACGCGCCAGGCTTCTTGGCCAACTGGTCGCTGATTTGCAACTGCGCAGCCAGCCGCGCCACGCTGCCATCGTCCTTCAGGCCCAACAGCTGCCGGGACAGAGCGATATTGCTGCGCACATCGAGAAAGCCCAGCAGGCCACCGGTTTGCAGCACGTAACCGAGATGCCGGCTGCGCAACCCGGCCAACGTGGATTGCTGATTGGCGCGCCACAGCCCGCCGATATCCAACTGGTTGAACTCAAAACGGCCCACCTGATCAGGTGCCAGGACCAACGCCAGCAGATCGAGCAAGGTGCTTTTGCCGCAACCGCTCGGCCCGACAATCGCCAGCTGTTCACCTGCACCCAGGTGCAGTGCCGGAATCACCAGGCCATAGCGCTGGCTACCGAGGCCCCGGTTCTTGTGCACCGCGCTCAGGTTCAACATCAAGGCAGCGTCGACAGTGGCACGCGGTACAACGCATCGCCCGGTTCGGCATCACCGAAACGGACCCAATTGGCCACGTCGTTATGGAAGGTTTCATAGAGGCGGATCTTCGAATCCAGCTCGTCGATAAAGTCTTCCTGTTCGGCCACGCTCAATGACAGCCACAGGTCCTGGGTCATGTTCAGGGACTTGCTGCGGTACGGCAGACCTTCCAGGTATTCACCCAGAATGCCGCCGTCGGCGAGGTTGCCACCCTTGCGCAGGGCCTGCGGGTCGCGGCTCATGTAGGCCGAGGCGCTGGCGATTTCCTGGAAGAAATCCCTGGGCGAAGTCTGGGTCTTGCGTGCCGCATCGACGATCAATTTCAGCGATTGCTGCAAATCGTTGAGCTGCAGTTTGGTCAGCATCACGCAGACCTGGAACGCCGGCAGGGCCGGGTTGGTCAGGTCGCGGTCGGCGGTCCAGGCGCTGACCAGTTGCGGCGCCTGGCTCGCGCCTTTGTGGCCGAGGAAGTCCATGTGCATGGCATAGCCGACGGCGGCGGATTTATCCGCCAGGCTCGGCGCACTGCTGAGCAACGGCACCGGCTGCGGGGTATTGCTGCGTACCTGATGCACCAGGTTGGCGAACACCGTGCCGATCTCATCGACCCGCTCGCCCAGCTTGCGCACATCACCGCCCGGCACTGCCGTGTACAGATCGCCGATCCGTGGGTTGGCGTCGGCGGTCAGGGTGCGGTACTGGGATTCGGCGCCGCCATGGGTTTTCTTGCCGGCGTCGGTGCGCAGGTGCAGGGCATAGATCTTGATCTGCTTGCCCAGCGCCGCCTGGCGCACTTCGGCTTCGTTCATCTGGGTCGCGGCAAACGGGTCGTTCTTGCGCAGGGCCCCGGCATCGGTCACCAGCAGGATCAGGCGCCCGCCATAGCCGGACCAATCCATGCCTTCCACCGCCTGCATCACCCCGGCAAACGCATCTTCATTGAACGAGTGGCTGGAGACGGTGGAGGCTTTGACCTGCCGCGCCATATCCAGAAACCGCTGGGGGTCGCGGCCCTGGTCGAGGGTGATCAGGGTCTTGGCCACGTACTCCAGGCCCGGGGTTTTCTTCACGCTGCTGCGAAAGCCGACCATGCCAAAGCTGACGCTGTCCAACTCGCCGCGCTCGGCAATGCGGGTTTGCAGTTCATGGACCACATCGCGCACCTGGTCGATATACGGCTGCATCGACACCGTGGTATCCACCACCAGCACCACGGCGGTGCGGAATGCATCGGCATTCGCATTGATCAGCGGGGTGGCCGGCTTGGCGGCCGCAGTGCCGGGGTCGATGGACGCCACATTGAGCAACTGCACCGGCTGGCCATTCTCGTCGAAGCTCTCTTTGGCATCGAAGATCGGCAACAGGTAGAACTGGTTCTGCGGCACGGCACTGGCTGTGGGCTCCAGGGCCAGGACCTGTTGATTGTCCTCAGGGTTTTTCTGCGCCTTGAGCAGCAGGTTTTTCGCGGCGGCCGGGTCAGCCAGGAGTTTTTCCACCTCGCCAGGCTGGCGCAGGAACATCACCGGTGCCCGTCCCGAACGCTCAGTGAACTTGAGCACCAGGCTCTGCTTCCAGTCGCTGACTTGCGCGGCCGGCAACCAACCGTCACTGCGCCCATCGGTGGCGGCGCCAATGCGCAGCCATGGGCTGCCGTCGACATCTTTGCGCTGGTACACATAAAGCACCGAGAACGCGGGCAAGGCCTTACCCGGTGCGCCGCCCGCCTCGCTGGAGAGCTTGGCGCCGGGCTTGCTCAGGACGCGCTGGAACAGGGTTTTCTTGCCGGCCATCAGCAAGGGGCGCTGACCGCCGTCGCTATCAGCGGCCAGCGGTTTAACCGCAGCCGGCGTAGCGGGCACGACCGCAGCAGGCGGCGGCGCAGGGGCGTCGTCACTCAGCCACCAGTAACTGGCGCCACCGATGGCCAGCGCGACCGCGACGGCCACGGCGGCCAATGCCAGGACCGGGCCACGCCGCTGCTCGGACTCCGCGCGATGCTGCGTGGGGCTCACCACCGGCTGGCGCACTGCTTGCGACTGCGGTTGCGGTTGCGGTTGCGGTTGCGGTTGCGGTTGCGGTTGCGGTTGCGGCGCAGCATTGGGAATTTCGATGGACACCGGGGTCAACCCGGCCAGATCCTGACCGGCCGGCATCACGGCAGGGCGAATCAAGGTCGCCTCCAAGGCTTCTTTCGGCGCCTCCAGGGGCAACCGATCCAGAGCCAGCAGCAGCGCGGCGGCATCCGGGAAACGCTGCGCCGGATCCTTGGCCAAGAGTTTTTTCAGCACCTCTTGATAACGGCCATGGTGCAGCGGCAGTTCCGGCAAGGGCTCGGTCAGGTGCGCCAGGGCGGTGGAGAGTGCATCGGTGCCGTTGTAAGGCAGCTTGCCGACGAGGATTTCGTAGAGCACCACCCCGAGGGCGTACAGGTCGGCGCGGCCGTCGATTTCCTGGCCCCGCGCCTGTTCCGGGCTCATGTAGCTGGGGGTGCCCACGGCAAACCCGGCCTGGGTGAACTGGGTGCGGTCATCCAGGGACTTGGCGATCCCGAAGTCCGACAGCACCGCCGTGCCATCGGCGCGAAACAGGATGTTCGCCGGCTTGACGTCGCGGTGCACCAAACCCTGGGCATGGGCGTAACCCAGGGCCGAGGCGATCTGGCGGATATACACCAGCCCATGTTCCGGCGTCAGGCCGGCGGCGATGCGCTCCTTGAGCGTGCCATTGGGCAGGTATTCCATGGCCATGTAATACAACTCGCCGACATTGCCGATGTCGTGGATGGTCACGGTGTGCGGGTGCGACAGCCGCGCCAGGGTCTTGCCCTCGCGCAGGAAACGCTCGCAGAAACTCGGGTCGGCAGCCAGCGCGGCGGCCATGACTTTCAACGCCACCTTGCGCTCCAGCGACCGCTGGGTCGCCAGGTACACGCTGGCCATGGCGCCTTCGCCGATTTCGCCGTCGATGTCGTAGCCGGGGATGATCAGGGTCATGGCGACACCTTCACGACGAGGGTGGTGATGTTGTCGGGCGCACCGCGATTGAGCCCCAGGTGCACCAGGCTGCGGGCGATTTCGTCAGGCTCGGCATGGCTCAGCACGTCACGGATTTCGTGGTCTTCGACGGTCTTGTTCAGGCCATCGCTGCACAGCAGGTAGCTGTCACCGGGGGCGATCAACAGGTCGACCACCGACAGCTCCAATTGCGCCTCCACACCAATGGCGCGGGTGACGATATTGGCCCGCGGATGCACCCGCGCATCGGCTTCGCTGAGTAGGCCGCTGTCCTGCAGGTCCTGCACGTAGCTGTGGTCGCGGGAGATGCGTTCCAACTCGCCATCGCGCAGGCGATACAAGCGGCTGTCGCCGGCCCACAGGCACACACCGCGCAGGCCGCGTGCGGCCAACACCACCACGGTGCTGCCCATCATGGTCACGCCACGGTTGGCGGTTTCTTCACGTACGGCCGCGTTGACCCGGGTCAGCTCGGTGCGCAGCGCCGCCGTATATTCGTCCAGGGACCGACCCACGGGCAGGCCGCGCAGGCTGTCGACGATCAGGCTGCTGACATAGTCGCCGGCCGCGTGCCCGCCCATGCCGTCGGCCACCACCCACAGGCGGTTTTCCGGGAGGTCCAGGCACGCGTCTTCATTGACCTGGCGCACCATGCCCACATGGCTTTTGCTCGCGGATTTGTACGTCGACCCCATCTACACCACACCTTCTTGTCCGAGCAGAAATTGCGCAAAATCGCCGGCAGCAGGCAAACCCTGGCACCGTAATAAACCGGGGGAAATACGTTGCGAACCACGCCCCCACCACAGGCTGGCGCCTTCGCAGGCCTGTTCGGCAAGGGCGGTCATGCGCCCATGGGGCACGGTGGCGGCGACCCGTTGCAGGCTGGCGAAGCGACTGTCCAGGGCACGCGGTTCACTGGCCGGCAAGCCCAGGCGGTCAACGCCGTGGTTAAACCCTTCGAACGTGGCGCCGGGCTGCAAGGTGCTGAGCAGCAGCTCCTCGATCTGTTCGAACCAGGCATCCGGGCCACCCACCAGGGACGCCGGATTGGTGTCGTGATCCAACAAGGCGACCACCGCCAGCGGGAAATACCGCCCGACCCGATCAATGCTCGGCATCACGACACCCGCCGCCGCATCCGGCCCGCACACCCCCGGCGCCAGTACGAAACGCCACAGCGGGCTGACCAGGTAAGCGTTGAGCCAGTTGTCGCCCAGGCTGTGCTGGCTGGCGAGCAAACCAGCAGCCAGCCAACTGTCCCAGGGGCCGATAAAGCTCTGGGGCAAGGCACGGCTGACAAAGTCCCCGCGACTGGCCAACTTGCCGTAGAACCCCAGGGTGGTCATAGCCGCTCCGGCAGGCTGAAGCCACTGAGCACGCGGCTCTTGAACGGGTTGAAAGCGCTGTTGGCACGCAATTCATAGGCGATGCTCGCGCCGTCGACCCGCAGACGCAGGTTGAAGCGGTCCGGCGAATTGCCGGCAGAAAGCTCCGATTGTTCTAACAGGCGGAACCACGCCCATGGGCCATCCAGGGTGACGCCGGAGCGACCGCTGGCCGATGGCGGCATGATCGAGATGCGCACCCCGCCACTGCTGCCGGGATTCGGCCATTGCATCGCCACCGGCCGGCTCGGGCCGTGGTCGTAGCTCAGTTGCTGGCCGTCCAGGTCAAGCAGGAACTGGGTGATGGTCGCGTCCATCGCCACCGGCTTGAGCTCGAAACGCACGATGGGCTGCGTGCCCCCCGCGCGAAAGAACGCATCCCGAATAGTCGCCGCGCGCTGGAAGGTTTGCAGCACGCCCGGCGCGATACCGAGCTTCTGCGCCGCCCCCGGCTGCCAGCGCCAGGTCTGCGCGGAGGTATCGACGTAGGGTTGCAGGTATTTGCGGAAGTAGTTGTCCATCACCCCGCCCACCCCAAAGAACTGGCCGAAGTCGTCCAGGGTGGCGTCCCGAGCACTGCCGGGGGACATCGGGTAGCGCCCGGCCAGGGACTGGCGATACACATTCACCACTTCACTGACCCAGGCCGCGTTCAGTTGATTGCGCACCCCGCCCATCATGCTGTTGGTGGTGGAGTTGACCACCGACTTGACCATGCCCTGTACCAGCGGCGGCTGGCGTTCGGCATTCAGGCTGACCCGGGTGGCGGCCGCTGCGGCCTGGTTCTTGGCTTCGCCGAGCAAGGCATCGCCACTGGCGCCGACCATGGCGCTGACCTGCACATACAGCGCATTCATATCCGCCAGCAGGCCGTCGATGGCCGCCGGCTCGCCTTCGTTCTTGGCGACGATGCTGTTGAGTTCGGCAAAGTGCGCGGTCACCGGGTCTTCCGTGAGGGCCGGTGCACTGGCCGTCGGCTGGGCCTCGCCGAGCAGGCTGCCGAGGCGCTCCTTGAGCTTGTCGACGCCACCTTCCACCGGCACGCCCTTGGCCGCCAATTGGCGTTCTTCAGCTTGCAGGTCGGTTTCCTTGGCCACCGCCACCAGCAGCTTTTTCAGCGGCGAGGTCGGGCCGGAGATCACCCGCAACACGTCCGCCGCCTGGGCCACGCTGGTGATGGGTACAAAGTCGATATCCGCCAGCAAGGCGTCCCATTGGCGCTGATAGTCCTGGAAGTACAGGCGTCGCACGTCGGCGGCAAGGCTCGCCACATTCTGTTGATCTGCCGGCGCCTGGCCCAACACCCATTGCTCTTCGGCCAGGGTCCCGGCCTGATTCAGGCTGGTCAGCAAAAAGCCCTGGCGATAGCCCTTGGCGGTAAACAAGCCACTCAACGGCTCGCCCAGCGGCTTGCCACTTTTGCGGCTGAACACCAGCGCAGCATCCCGCCCAGCGGCTTCGTTGATGCGGAAGTCAGTCACGCCGTCGGGCAGTTTCTGGCGCTTGACCCGGTCGTACACACGCTGGGCCACCGGCAGTTGTTGCAGTTGCCGGCGCAAGTCGTCGATCAGCCGTGGGTCGAGGCGCGCATTCGGCGGATGGCGGTCGAACAGCGCCTGCAGGTGAGCGCTGAGGGCCTGGCGCTGGTCGGCGGGCAGGTCGCGCGGCAGGTTGCGGTCCCAGTCCAGGGCGATCCAGGCCTTGATAAAGTCCGGGTCGTAATGCTCGCTGTCCGCCAGCATCAGGTAGGCCTTCAAGCCTTCGTAGAGGAAATCGGAACTGCCACCACCGTGCAGTTGCTCTTCGATGCGCGTCACCAGGCGCGGGGCGAACACCGCGATCAGCAGCTTGCGGTAGACACTGGCAGATTCGGCTTCGAGCATGTCGCCCTGATACAGGCCCAGGCCCTCGGACCAGCTTGGCGAATCGCCCGCCAGGTTCTTAACCGCGTTGAGCAGCGGCAACACCGCCAGCACATCACGCTGTGCCGGGCTCAGGCTCTGCACGGCCTGGCCCAGTGGTGCGACCTTGTGGTCGACCTGGGCGATATACGCCTGGTTGGCGCGATAACTCAGCCACCACAGACTGCTGACCACCAGCACCAGCGCAACCGTCGCGGCGAGCACGCCACGGGCGACCCATTTGCGGCGGCGCTCGACCTTCGGGTTGACCCCCACCAGGCCACGCTCGGCAAAGGCCACGGCGCTGAACAGTTTCTCGATGAAGTAGCTGCGCCCAGTACCGCTCTGGCGCGCCAGGTGCTGGCGGTCGAGGTTCATGCTCTGGGCCATGGCGCCGATCAGTCGGTCAATCGGGCTGCCTTCCTGGGTACCGCTGGTGAAATAGACGCCGCGCAGCAGCACGCGCTCTTCAAAGGCATTGGGCTTGAACACGCCCTCGAGGAAGCTTTGCAGGCAATCCTTCAGCGCACCGAATTGCTGCGGGAAGCCATAGATCAGGTCGCGCCGCGCCGGGTCGCGCTCCTGTTGCAGGCGTTCCACCAGGCGCTCGTTGAGGCGCTGCTCCAGGCCGGCGAATTCGCTTTGCAGATGGGCCAGGGGGCTGTCGCTGTGCTTGCCGTCGTCCAGGGCAAAGGTCATGCCCCACACCTGGGCGCGATCTTCCTTGCTCAGGTTGTCGAAAAACTCCATGAAACCCGGCACCAGATCGAGCTTGGTGAGCATCAGGTAAATCGGGAAACGCACGCCCAACTGGGTGTACAACTCCTGGATGCGCAGGCGGATTGCGGCAGCGTGGGCGGCGCGCTCGGCGTCAGTGCCCAGCAGCAGGTCCGACAGGCTGATGGCGATAAAAGCGCCATCGATCGGGCGGCGGGCGCGCTGCTTTTTCAGCAGGTCGAGGAAGCCCAGCCAGGCGGCTTTATCCACCGTGGAGTTGCTGTCCTGGGTGGTGTAGCGCCCGGCGGTGTCCAGCAGCACCGCTTGATCGGTAAACCACCAATCGCAGTTACGTGTACCGCCCACGCCGCGCACCGCACCGGCACCCAACTGGGCAGCCAGGGGGAAGTGCAACCCGGAGTTGACCAGCGCGGTGGTCTTGCCCGAGCCCGGCGGGCCTATGATCACGTACCACGGCAACTCATAGAGGTTGCGCCGTTCGTCACCGCCCAACTTGGCCTTTTTCAACAGCGCGAGGGCTTCGTCCATGCGTTGGCGCAGGGTGGCCAACTCTTCGGCAGTGGCGACACTGTTGGGGTCGGCCGGGGTTTCAGCGGCCAGGCTGCGCATCACTTCGGCGGCCTGACGGCGCGCCTGGATGATGCGAAACACGCGGTAGGCAATCCACACCGCGAAGACCAGGATGATCAAGGCCCAGCGCCGGCCTTCCGGCACCAGCACGTCGAGCAACGGCCCGACAAACCAGATGATCAGGCCCAGGGCAATCAGGCCCAGCACGGGGATCACCCAGCGAATCATGAAACTGAAAAACGCCTTCACTCGACGCCCTCCGCCAATACGGTGATTTCAACCCGACGATTGCGGGCACGGCCTTCGGCTGTGGCGTTGGTCGCCACCGGCTCGGTGTCGCTGCGGCCCTCGGCGCTGAAGCGCTCGCCCTGGCCGGTCTTGGCCGCGAGGATTTCCAGCACCGACTTGGCCCGCGCCTCGGACAAGGCCCAGTTGGACGGGAAGCGCAGGGTGGCAATCGGCCGATTGTCGCTGTGCCCGGTCACCCGCACCTGGCCCTTGACCTTGCGGATGGCGTCGGCGATGCGCAGCATCAGGGGTTGGTAGTCATCGACAATGCTGGAGCTGGCCGAGGCGAACAGTTCATCGCCACGGATCGTCACCACGGAGCGGTCGACGGCATCTTCCACCGCGACCCGGCCCGCCTTGATGTCCTCCACCAGAAAGCCCGCCAGGCGCGGGCGCTCGATGATTTTCGGCTGCGCCACCGGGCGGTCGATGGCCTGCACCGGGATTTCCCCCAATGCATGGATGTTCTTGAACACCGGCTCGGCATCCGACGCCAGTTTCAGGCGCAAGCCAAACAGTAGGGCCAGCAGCAAAGCCAGGCCGATGGCCACGGCGATCCACGGCGGCATGAATTGCGCCAGGCGATCGCGGGCCACGGTCACGCCGCGCCAATGGGGCGACAGCTCGCGCTCATGCTCGCCACGGGCACTGCGAATCGCCGCCGCCGTGCGTTCGCGCAGGGCTTCGAGCTGGCTGCGGCCGTCGTTCATTACCCGGTAGCGGCCTTCGAAACCCAGGCACATGCACAGGTACAACAGCTCCAGCAGATACAGACGTTCGCGCGGGCTTTGCAGGCAGTGGTCCAGCAGTTGGAAGACCTTTTCGCCGCCCCAGGCTTCGTTGTGCACGGTGATCAGCAGGCTCTGCTTGCCCCAGTCACTGGCGCTGCCCCAGGGCGTGCTCAGCACCGCTTCATCGAGGGCGGTGCACAGCGCGTAGCGAGCCAACAGCACTTCGTTGCGGGCCACACCGGCCGCCTCGGCGCGTTCTTCGAACTGGCGCAGGTAGGCCAGCAACTGCGCGCGCAGGCTTGAGGGTGCGGGATGGGCGATGGTATTGCGCAGGCGCGTCAGCAGTGCCAGCAAGGGGCCGGCGGCGCTTTCCAGCGGGTTGAGGCCCTGGCTTTTGCCGGTGAGGATCGGCGCCGCCGGCATCGACAAAGGCGCTGGTTCTGCGCGGGCAGGCTCCGGCGCTCGGCCACCCGGACGCGGCATGAACTGGGTGCGGTCGTCATCATTGGGATGCATCGCGGATTATCCTCGGATCGCCCAGAAGGCCAGGTTCAAGCCCGGGAACTGCCCGGCGATATGGAAGGCGAAGCCGCCGGAGTGAATCAGTTGCTGCCAATGCTCACTGCCGCGATCCAGCTCGTAGTAGGTGGAGCCCGCGTGGTAAGGGATCTGCCGTGGCGCCACCGGCAACGGCAGCAGGCCGATGCCCGGCAGTTGCAGGTTGACCAGGTCGCGGATGTGCTCCACCGAGCCGACCTTGCTCTGCTGGCCGAAGCGCGCACGCAGGGTTTCGCCCGGGACATCGGCACGCACCACAAGGATGAAGCTGGCGCTGTCGATCAGGGTTTTGTCCGCCAGCATCGCCACATGCACGCCATAGGCTTTTTCGACAATCGGGATAGGCGTGGCCTTGCTGTCGATCAGCATCGACAGCGCCTCGCGCAGGGCCTGCATCACCGGGGCGAAGCTGAGGGCCAGGTCGTCATGCTGGTAGCGCGGGTATTCCTCGGGGCGCCGCCCCGAGGTGGAGAAGGTCGAGAACTCGCCGGCCAGGCTTACCAGCTCACTGAACAAACGCTCCGGGTGCAGCGGGCTCAACTGGCTCAGGTGCTGGATCAGCGGCTGGGCGCGATTGACCAGTTGCAGCAGCATGAAGTCGGCAATCTCCGAGGCGCCACCGGCACCCGAGGCCACCACCCGCCCGGCCAGGGCTTCGCCGCGCTGGTGCAGCAGGCCCAGCAGTTCGCTGCGAAACGCCGTCAGCGGCTTGCTCGCGGCCACATCGAGCACCGGCGGGATGTAGCTGTCATCCAGCACCAGGGCGCGGTCCGCGCGTTTTTCCTTGATGCGCACCAGGCCGATGGCGGCGTAGTCGCTGATGCCATCGGCGGCGGTCAGCAAGCGCAAGGCACGGGAGCCGACGGCCACCGGCGCGCGGTTCTCGAAGGGTGCGTTGTCATCCCGCACCTCGCGCACCTGGCTCAGGTAACGTGCAGCGCCCAGGGGCTCGCCTTCGTCGACCGTATCGCGGGCACCGGCACGCTTGAGGGGCAAGGCCAGGTAAACCAGGCCGTCACGCAGGTTGTCGTCGATGTTCAGCGGGCTCGGCGCCAGGTCATCCTGGGGGATATTGAACGGTGTGCCATCGGGCAACAGGCCACGGGCCGAGACAATGGCCAGCTTGCCCTGGGCCAGCAGGCCCTGGTCGATCAGCAGTTCGGAAAACCCCCAGGCGCCGGCCGACAGCGGGCGGCTGCGGGCATCAATCAGGTTTTCCAGGTAACGGTCATGCTGCTGGAAGTGCTGCGTTCCGATAAACATGCCTTCCGACCAGACCACGCGATTGTTCCAGGACATGGGGGCTCCGATTGCTTCTTATTGGGCAGGGCTGGATGGGGAAACGCTGAGGTGCGCACGTACGGCGCGCACATCAAGGCTGATCTGGTATTCGCTGGCCTGGCGGGGCGGCACGCTGAGCACCGTGCGCCACTGCGCGCGGTCCAGCTCGCGATAGCCCACCAGCAGGCCGATCTGCCGGGTGGCCGGATCGAGGTCGCGCTGGATGCTCAATTGCTGCCCGGGCTGGATCACCACTTCATCCTGGTCCAGCAGGTCCAGGCCAAGGGTCGGCTGGGCGCGATCTGCCAGAGCGAAATAGTCGGCACGGCTGAAGGCAGCGGCGTTTTTCAGCTCGAAAATCCGCACCCGCACCGGGGCTGGCTGGCCCGTGGTGCCGGGGTTGAGCCCAGCGATGGCATGGAAGTGCAACTCGACACGGGTGGTGTCGATTTGTGCCTCTGGCGCCTGGGGCGGCGCGGCATCCTTGGCACAGGCCGTCAGCAGCAACACGCTGGCGGCTGCGAGTAAAAACCTGAAAATCATCCTGCGTCCTCAATGACGTATGTGGCTGTCCGTTGTTCCGGTTTCAGCGCCGCTGTCGTGCGCTGTGTGCTTCATAGGCCCGGCTGAATTCACGGCCGAACAGGTCCTGGAAATCCTCCTGGGCCTCACGGGAAATACTGTTGTAGAGCTCAGTGAACTGTTGCCAGTACTGGGCCTGGCGCGAACCGTTGAACAGGCTCGACAGCCCGCCGGGCTTGCCCATGCGCTCTTCCAATTGGGCCGGCTCGAAGCGCGTCAACAGATGCTTGATGGCCGCTTCGACACCGGCCATCACCGCCAGTTGGTGCGCGCGCAGGTCGTCGAAACTGTCGCGCACGGCCAGGTCCGGCGCCATAAACGCTTGGTTGCCGTGGCGTAGCAGCAGCAGTAACGCTTCGTCGGCATTCGGGGCGAATTTCAACGGATTGTTTTCCACCGGCTGGATCGTCGTCTGCTGCATGCGGAACTCGCCCTTGAGGCTGCTGCGTGCGCGCAGTACATCGATCAAGCCTTCGACCATCAGCCGGTAGCTGCGGCCGATGCTTTCCATCTGCGCCTCGGCCTGGGCCTTGTCCAGGCGCAGTTGATCGAGACCGGCACCACGCAGGAAGGCTTGCAGCAAATCGGGCTGGTTGGCGTCTGCCACAGGGCGCGCAGGCTCGAGCACAGGGGGCGCAGGTGGCGGCTCAGGCGGCGCAATGACAGGTGGTGGCGGGCTGATCGACGGCGTAGGTGTTTCGCCAAACAGATCCCAGTCTTCTGGAATCACCGAGCCCGAGTTCAGCGGCTGCTCGGGTGTGGGCACGGTAACCGCGACGGGCGGGCGGAAATCATGCTGCTCAGCCGGCACATGGTCAGGCTGGGTGGGCGGCGGCACGGCCGTCGGCGTGAGGAAATCAAACAGGTCCGGTAGCGTGTCCATTGACGACGCACCCTGGAACTGTGGGGCGATCACCGGGGTCGGCAGCGGCGTGACCACACCGGCACCCTGGCGCCCCATGAGGGCTTCGAAACTGTTGGAGCCGTCAGTGCCGAAAGGCTGGCTGTCGGTCACCTTCATCCCGGAATCAATCCGTGCCTGGATCTCGTAGTCGCCGATGCGGATCAATTCACCATCTTGTAATGGCTCACTGTTTCCCCGGCGCAAACGAATGCCGGCGTTAACCAATTCCACACCATTAGTACTGTTATCGGTTAGATAGTAACGACCATCTTTGTATTGAATAACGCAATGTTGCGCGGAGACCAAACGTTCTGGATCAGGCAATATCCAGTCGTTTTCACTGGAGCGGCCAATTGCCATCACTCCATTATCCATGGACTTTTCCGGACATTGACCTGGGGTGATCTTGTGATAACTAGTAATAGTCAAACACAGTGACATCTTGCCTCCTTGCTGTACCTCACGCGCGGGCGGCCCAAGGGAAATACCTTCCCAAGCGCGCCCTGGCAAATCCTTTAAACCACGCCAAAAAGGCTGGCTTATCAGCATGATCGCCGATTTTAACCAGTCAATGTGACAAAAAGCGTCAGGGAATTCCTATTTTGACTCATAGGTCGCACAGGTTGTTAAACACCGCACATCTGTCACACAGGACGAATAGCTTACCTTGACAACGCATAACTACTACACCAAAAATGCACAACTTCTTGAAGATGAGTAGTGGCACATTGAAATCAATGCGCTGACCTGACCAGGAAAACATGCCGATAAATTGCGCAACTAGCCGCGCAACTAACGCATGAATTGCCCAAGACTAAAGGGCCGATATGGAGATCGAATTTGGTGGATGTGCCGTTGCTGCTCACCGCTGTTTCTGCGACTTCGCCGTGTGGCGAAGACTTGGAATATGACGCGGATTTCCTGCACTTGGAACGTGCTGCCCAGGGTCAACCCGAGCGCAGCATGGGCGACGCCATTTTGCCCGCCGAGCCGCCAGACTGGCGCAGTATCCAGCAACAGTGCCTGGACTTGCTGCAGCGCAGCAAAGACCTGCGCATCACTCATTTTTTGCTGCAAAGCTCCCTCGCCCTGCAAGGTGTTGGCGGGCTGGCCAGCGTCCTGACCCTGATCAGTGAACTGCTCCAGCAGTACTGGGCCGATCTGCATCCACGCCTGGATGCCGATGACCACAACGACCCCACCGTACGCATCAACGCCCTCGCGGGAATGACCTGCGACACGAACATCCGCCTGCTGCGCGAAAGTGTCCTCACGCGCTCGCGGGCCTTTGGCCCCGTGAGCCTGCGTGGCGCCCTGAACGCCAGCGGCCTGCAAAGTTTCCCCGGCGAAACCCT
Organism: Pseudomonas sp. WS 5410; assembly: GCF_012985645.1. Taxonomy (NCBI): domain Bacteria; kingdom Pseudomonadati; phylum Pseudomonadota; class Gammaproteobacteria; order Pseudomonadales; family Pseudomonadaceae; genus Pseudomonas; species Pseudomonas sp. WS 5410. The sequence goes on from NZ_JAAQWS010000008.1 coordinate 191,296, forward strand.
TGGTACCGAGCAACTGGCCGGGGCCTTCCTCGACAGTGACCCAGAGCAGCTGCAAGCCACCCACGCAGCCCTCGTCGAGGCCCGTGCGGCCTGTGAAACCATTGAAAAACACGTCAGCGAGCAAGTCGGTTCCGCCCAGGGCGTAGACCTCGGCGCGCTGAAACACCTGCTCAAGCAGGCCCTGCAGATCTTCAGCCAGTTCGCTGCGCAGAGCGGCGACAGCCGTGAACCCGAGGTTGTCAGTGACGACAGCCACGCCTCGGTCGAACACGCCACCGCCCCTGCCGCTCCCCGCAATACTGGCGAGATCGCCAGCCGCGATGAGGTGCTGCGCGACCTGGACCGAATCCTTGCGTACTACACCCGGCACGAGCCTTCCAGCCCGTTGCCGGTGCTGTTGAACCGGGCGAAAAATCTGGTGCACGCCGATTTCGCGACCATCGTGCGCAATCTGATTCCCGACGGCATGTCCCAATTTGAAAACCTGCGCGGCCCGGACGGCGAGTAAGCCGCCCGACTGAGCAGTAACAACACCGTCGCTCAAGCGACCAGGAGCAGCAACGTGGCGAAGCAAAGTTCTCAGAAATTCATCGCGCGCAACCGCGCGCCTCGAGTGCAGATCGAGTACGACGTCGAGCTTTACGGCGCCGAGAAAAAGGTCCAACTGCCCTTCGTGATGGGTGTGATGGCCGACCTCGCCGGCAAGCCCGCCGAGCCTCTGGCGCCGGTCGCTGATCGCAAGTTCCTTGAAGTGGACGTCGACAACTTCGACTCACGCCTCAAGGCCATGCAGCCGCGCGTAGCCTTCCACGTACCCAACGAGCTGACCGGCGAAGGCAACCTGAGCCTGGACATCACCTTTGAAAGCATGGACGACTTCAGCCCGGCTGCCGTGGCGCGCAAGGTCGACTCGCTGAACAAGCTGCTCGAAGCGCGTACCCAGCTGGCCAACCTGCTGACCTACATGGACGGCAAGACTGGCGCTGAAGAAATCATCATGAAGGCGATCAAGGACCCGGCACTGCTGCAGGCCCTTGCGAGCGCGCCAAAACCTGCTGGGGACCAGTAATCATGAGCGAGAATACCGCCCGCGAAGGCGCACAGAACCTGGGCGCCACCGAAGAAACCAGTGAGTTCGCCTCGCTGTTGCTGCAAGAATTCAAGCCCAAGACCGAGCGTGCCCGCGAAGCCGTCGAGACGGCCGTGCGCACCCTGGCCGAGCAGGCCCTGGCGCAAACCGACCTGGTCTCCAACGACGCGATCAAGTCGATTGAGTCGATCATCGCCGCCATCGACGCCAAGCTCACCGCCCAGGTCAACCAGGTGATTCATCACCCGGATTTCCAGCAGCTGGAAAGCGCCTGGCGTGGCCTGCACTACCTGGTCAACAACACCGAGAGCGACGAGCAGCTGAAGATTCGCGTGCTCAATATCTCCAAGACTGACCTGCACAAGACCCTGAAGAAATTCAAGGGCACCGCGTGGGACCAGAGCCCGATCTTCAAGAAGATGTACGAAGAAGAATATGGCCAGTTCGGTGGCGAACCTTACGGTTGCCTGGTGGGCGATTACTACTTCGACCAGTCGCCACCTGACGTGGAACTGTTGGGCGAGCTGTCGAAAGTCTGCGCCGCGATGCACTCACCGTTCATCGCAGCTGCATCGCCGACCGTGATGGGCATGGGCTCGTGGCAGGAACTGTCGAACCCGCGTGACCTGACCAAGATCTTCACCACCCCGGAATACGCCGGCTGGCGCTCGCTGCGCGAATCGGAAGACTCGCGCTACATCGGCCTGACCATGCCGCGTTTCCTGGCACGCCTGCCGTATGGCGCCAAGACTGACCCGGTGGAAGCCTTCGCCTTCGAAGAAAACACCGACGGCGCCGACAGCTCGAAGTACACCTGGGCCAACGCCGCGTACGCGATGGCGGTGAACATCAACCGTTCGTTCAAGCACTACGGCTGGTGCTCGCGCATCCGTGGCGTGGAATCTGGCGGTGAAGTGGAAAACCTGCCGGCCCACACCTTCCCCACCGATGACGGTGGTGTGGACATGAAGTGCCCGACCGAAATCGCCATCAGCGACCGCCGTGAAGCAGAGTTGGCGAAGAACGGTTTCATGCCACTGCTGCACAAGAAAAACACCGACTTCGCCGCGTTCATCGGCGCCCAGTCGTTGCAGAAACCGGCCGAATACGACGACCCAGACGCCACCGCCAACGCCAACCTGGCCGCGCGCCTGCCGTACCTGTTCGCCACCTGCCGTTTCGCCCACTACCTGAAGTGCATCGTGCGCGACAAGATCGGTTCCTTCAAAGAGAAGGACGAGATGCAGCGCTGGTTGCAGGACTGGATCCTCAACTACGTCGACGGCGATCCGGCGCACTCCACCGAAACCACCAAGGCCCAGCACCCATTGGCTGCGGCGGAAGTGATCGTGGAAGACGTCGAAGGCAACCCGGGGTACTACAACTCCAAGTTCTACCTGCGTCCGCACTACCAGCTCGAAGGGCTGACCGTGTCGCTGCGCCTGGTATCGAAACTGCCTTCGGCAAAAAGCGCGTAAGTCATTCGCTTGTTCCCACGCTCCGCGTGGGAATGCCGCCCGGGATGCTCTGCGTCCCGGTGACGCAGAGCGTCACAGGATGCGTTACCACGCAGAGCGTGGGAACGATCACCAAATCAAGTGGCCCGTGCCACACAGGGAGAAAACATGGCTGTTGATATTTTCATCAAGATCGGCGACATCAAGGGCGAGTCCATGGACAAGGCCCACAAGGACGAAATCGACGTGCTGAACTGGAGCTGGGGCATGGCCCAGTCCGGCAACATGCACGTTGGCAGTGGCGGCGGTGCGGGCAAGGTAAATATCCAGGACCTGTCGCTGACCAAGTACGTGGACAAGGCTTCGCCTAACCTGATGATGCATTGCGCCAGCGGCAAGCACATCGACAAGGTCAAGCTGACCGTGCGCAAGGCCGGCGGCGAAAGCCAGGTCGAGTACATGATCATCAACCTCGAAGAAGTACTGATCACCTCCCTGAGCACCGGCGGTTCGGGCAGCGATGATCGCCTGACCGAAAACGTCACCCTGAACTTTGCCCAGGTGATGGTCGACTACCAGCCGCAGAAAGCCGACGGCACCAAGGACGGCGGCCCGATCAAGTTCGGCTGGAATATCCGTTCCAACACCAAGCGTTGATACGAAGCCCCCCGGCGCCACACGCCGGGGGATTTTGGTGCTTGCTCGAATTTCGACCTTCCTCTTTTCGGTATCTGAGTCATGGCCAAACCTTCGTTTATTAATTTGTGGAACAGCTATCCGCGCTACACCTATGCCGACCCCGCGTGCAACGATGGCTGGGCAAACCAGTGCGCCATTCGCGTGAGCATCGCGCTGTGCGGCGAACGCACGCTACCGGTCAACTCGTCGACCTATAACCTCGGCCCGCTCTGTGTGCACGGACACGCCCGAGGCGCAGAATCGCTGGCGCACTGGCTGTCGAAAAAACGCCAGCTCAGCCCACCAAAGACCTATACCACTAGCGTGGCCGACCGCGCCATATTGCGGGGCAAGACCGGCATCATTTTCTTCAAGGACTGCTACCAGACCAATACAGATCGGGCTGGCCGGCCCACTGGCGACCATATCGACCTGTGGAACCGTGGCCTGACCAAGAGTGGTGATCTGTCCTCAAGCGCCAAGGAAATCTGGTTCTGGGAGCTTTTGTAATGCGCAGGCCTTTTATTGTTGCAGTCCTGGCCGCGAACCTAGTGAGCCTGAGCGCATGCGCGGCAGAAGACGCACCTACGCCAACCGCTTCCACACAAGCGATGTTTGTCGGCCAGCCCCTGAGCCTGATGGACGACCAAGGTCGCTGCACACTGGTCAAGCCCGACCAGACTCGCATGCAGTTAGACATGGAATGGCCTTGCAGCTTCAGCCTGGATGCACAGCAGAAGCTGCGGGTAGAGACGTTCAACAACACTCCGATTTTTGCGGTCTGGCGTAGCGAAAAAATGCCTGCGCCCAGCCATGACTGCCTGAGCAAGATGCAAGCTGTTCGCCAGTTTCAGGGGACTTTTGAGGCAGGGGCAGTTAGCACCTTTGCGGCCTGCGGCTCGGGTGGTGACCAAAAAATGTATGTAGCGCCCTTTACGTGGTAACCGAAATCGCCACCCGCGACCGCCTGCAACCGTCCCTGTTGGACCGGTTGACCGACGACGAGCCGAGCAATCCCAAGGAAAGCGCGGACAAGCGCGTGCTGTCCCTGACCCAGCTCAAAGCCTCGGTGCTGCGGGACCTGGCGTGGCTGCTCAATACCACGTCGCTGCTCAGCGCCGATGCCACGTTGCACACCCCGGCGGGGACGTCGGTGATTAATTACGGCCTGCCGGCGCTGGCGGGCAACAGTGCATCGAGTGTCGATATCAGTGCTCTGGAAGCCCTGATCTACCAGGCGATTGCCACCTTCGAGCCGCGCATCCTGCGCCACACCCTACGGGTCAAGGCGCGCGTGGCCCATGGCGAGATGAATCACAACGCCCTGAGTTTCGAGATCGAAGGCGACCTGTGGGCGCAGCCGGTGCCCTTGCGCCTGCTGCTGCAGACCGACCTGGACCTGGAGTCCGGCCATGTACGCGTGGTCAATGCCGACCAGCGGAGACGCCCATGAACCCGCGCCTGCTGGAGCTGTACAACCAGGAACTGCACCATGTGCGCGAGAGCGCTGCGGAGTTCGCCAAGGAATACCCGAAGATCGCCAGCCGGCTGACCCTGTCCGGCATGGACTGCGCCGACCCGTACGTCGAGCGTTTGCTCGAAGGCTTCGCTTATCTCACCGCCCGGGTGCAGCTCAAGCTCGATGCCGAGTACCCGACCTTCACCCACAATCTGCTGGAAATCGCCTACCCGCACTACCTGGCGCCGACCCCGTCGATGACCGTGGTGCAGCTGCAGGCCGATCCCGATGAGGGCTCCCTGGCCAGCGGCTTTCCACTGCCTCGCGACACCGTATTGCGTGCCGCCCTGGGCCGCGAAACCCAGACCTGCTGTGAGTACCGCACCGCGCACCCGGTGATGCTGTGGCCGTTGCAGGTCAGCCAGGCCGATTACTTCGGCAACCCGTCCGCCGTGCTCGGGCGCCTAGCCGCCAGCGAACCCAAGGCCAAGGCCGGTTTGCGCCTGACCTTGCGTACCGGCGCCGAGTTGCCCTTCAACAGCCTGGCCCTGGACAGCCTGCCGCTGTACCTGAGCGGCGCCGATGAGCAACCGTTCCGCCTCTACGAGCAGTTGCTCGGCAATGTTTGCGCGGTGTTTGCGCGCCAGCCCGGCGGTGACTGGGTGGAGCGTCTGCCACAGGACGCACTGCGTCCGCGCGGGTTCGACGACGCCGAGGCGGCGATGCCAGTGGTATCGCGGGCGTTCCAGGGTTATCGCCTGTTGCAGGAATACTTCGCCCTGCCCCATCGCTACCTGTTCGTCGAGTTCGCGGAACTGAGCCGCGCGGTACGACGCTGCGATGGCCAGGAGTTGGAGTTGATCGTGCTGTTCGACCGCCACGACCCGAGCCTGGAAGGCAGTGTGGGGGCCGCGCAATTCGTGCCGTTCTGCACCCCGGCGATCAACCTGTTCCCCAAGCGCGTGGACCGGATTCACCTGTCCGAACGGGTCAACGAGCACCATGTGATTGCCGACCGCACCCGGCCCATGGACTTCGAGATTCACTCCCTGAGCGGCATCACCGGCCATGGCACCGGGCCGGAACAAGCCTTTTTGCCGTTCTACGCCGTGCGCGATCCGTCGCGCTACGGCCGCGACCAGAGTTATTACAGCGTGCGCCGCGAGCCGCGCGTGCTATCCAGCGACCAGCGGCGCAATGGCCCGCGCTCCACGTATGTGGGCAGCGAGACCTTTGTCAGCCTGGTCGACAGTCAGCAGGCGCCCTACCGCCACGACCTGCGCCAACTGGGCGTGACCGCGCTGTGCACCAACCGCGATCTGCCGCTGTTCATGAGTGTGGGCAACGGCAAGACTGACTTCACCTTGTCCGACAGCGCCCCGGTGCTGGCCGTGCGCTGCGTCGCCGGACCCAGCCGTCCGCGCGCCAGCCACGCCCATGATGCCAAGGCCTGGCGGCTGATCAGCCAGTTGTCGCTCAACTACCTGTCCCTCAGCGAGGGCCAGGGCGCCGCCGCGTTGCGTGAACTGCTGCGCCTGTATGGCGACAGCAACGACGCCGCCCTGCAACTGCAGATCGAAGGCCTGCGCGAGGTCAGCAGCAAAGCGGTGACCCGCCGCCTGCCGATGCCCGGCCCGATCGTGTTTGGTCGTGGCCTGGAGATCACCCTGGAATTTGATGAAAACGCGTTTCGCGGCACCGGCGTGTTCCTGCTCGGTGCGGTACTGGAACGGTTCCTGGCGCGTTATGTGTCGATCAACAGTTTTACCGAGACGGTGATCCGTACCACCGAACGCGGCGAGATCATGCGATGGAAAGCCAAGCCCGGACGTCGTCCGACCCTGTGAGTACCCTGGAGGCGATGCACCAGGAGCCCTGGGAATATGACTTCTTCCAGGCGCTGCGCCGTATCGAGTGCGAATCGCCGGACTTGCCGCGCCTGGGCCATTCCCTGCGCCTGGCCGATGACCCGTTGCGCCTCGGACAACAGGCCGATTGCACCTTCGCCCCGGCCACCCTGGCGTCGGTAGCGCCCGGCGCCGACGGCACGCCTGCGCGCCTGGAGCAGTTCTTTTTTGGCCTCGGCGGCCCCAATGGCCCGCTGCCGCTGCACATCACCGAATACGTGCGCGAACGCCAGCGCAACAACGCCGACAGCACCAGCAAGCGCTTCCTGGATGTGTTCCACCACCGCCTGCTGACCCTGTTCTACCGGGCCTGGGCCGAAGCACGGCCGACCGTCAGCCATGATCGGCCCGACGATGATTACTGGTCCGCACGCCTCGCCGCCTTGAGTGGCCGGGGCATGCCCAGCCTGCTCGACCAGGGCCTGATCCCCGACACCGCAAAGCTGCATTACAGCGGCCACCTCTCGGCACAAACCCGCTACCCGGACGGCCTGAAGGCGATTCTCGGCGAGTATTTCGGCCTGCCGGTGGAGATTGAAGAGTACGTCGGCCAATGGCTGGAGCTGCCCGAGCGCAGCCGGGTCAGCGTCAGCGCCAATCAGTTGGGCGTGGACTTCTGCCTGGGCAGCCATGTGTGGGACCGCCAGCATAAATTTCGCATTCGCCTGGGCCCGCTCATGCTGGACGACTACATGGGCATGTTGCCCGGCAGCCAGCCGTTCAACGAACTTGTGGCCTGGGTTGCCGAGTACCTGGGCCATGAACTGGACTGGGACTTGAACCTGGTTCTGCAACAACCCGAAGTCCCGGCACTGCAACTCAACGGCCAGTTCCGCCTGGGCTTCAACACGTGGCTCGGCCAACCCGGGCACGACGCCAACGACCTAATCCTGGCCCGGCATTACGCCGATCAGGCCACCACCTCAAGGAATTCAGAGCATGGGTGAAATCAGTCGCGCCGCACTGTTCGGCAAACTCAACAGCGTGGCCTACAAGGCCATCGAAGCCGCCACGGTGTTCTGCAAATTGCGCGGTAACCCCTACGTGGAGCTGGCCCACTGGTTTCACCAGTTGCTGCAACTGCAGGACTCGGACCTGCATCGCATCATCCGCCAGTTCAACGTCGAGCCGGCGCGCCTGGCCCGCGACCTCACCGAAGCCCTGGACCGCCTGCCCCGTGGCTCGACCTCGATCACCGACCTGTCGTCCCACGTGGAAGAAGCAGTAGAGCGCGGCTGGGTGTACGGCAGCCTGATGTTTGGCGAAAGCCAGGTGCGTACCGGCTACCTGGTGCTGGGCATTCTGAAGACGCCGAGCCTGCGGCATGCGCTGCTGGGTTTGTCGGGGGAGTTCGACAAGATCAAGGCCGAGGCCCTGAGCGAGCGCTTTGATGAATATGTCGGTGATTCGCCGGAAAACGCCCTGAGCGCCAGTGACGGTTTCAACGCCGGTGCCGTGCCGGGCGAAGCCAGCGGCGCCATGGCGCCGAGTGCCATGGGCAAGCAGGAAGCCCTCAAGCGTTTCACCGTGGACCTCACCGAGCAGGCGCGCAGCGGCAAGCTCGACCCGATCGTGGGGCGTGACGAAGAAATTCGGCAACTGGTGGATATCCTGATGCGTCGACGCCAGAACAACCCGATCCTCACCGGTGAGGCGGGGGTGGGCAAGACGGCGGTGGTCGAAGGTTTTGCCCTGCGCATCGTCGCCGGCGACGTGCCGCCGGCGTTGAAGGACGTAGAACTGCGCAGCCTGGATGTGGGCCTGCTGCAAGCCGGCGCCAGCATGAAAGGCGAATTCGAACAGCGCCTGCGCCAGGTCATCGAAGACGTCCAGGCCTCGCCAAAACCGATCATCCTGTTTATCGACGAAGCCCACACCCTGGTCGGTGCCGGTGGCGCCGCCGGCACCGGTGATGCAGCCAACCTGCTCAAGCCGGCCCTGGCCCGTGGCACCTTGCGCACGGTGGCGGCCACCACCTGGGCCGAGTACAAGAAGCACATCGAGAAAGACCCGGCCCTGACCCGCCGCTTCCAGGTAGTGCAAGTGGCCGAGCCGTCGGAAGACAAGGCGCTGCTGATGATGCGCGGCGTGGCCTCGACCATGGAAAAACACCACCAGGTGCAGATCCTCGATGAAGCCCTGGAAGCCTCGGTGAAGCTGTCCCACCGCTATATCCCGGCACGCCAGTTGCCGGATAAGTCGGTGAGCCTGCTGGACACCGCCTGCGCCCGCGTCGCCATCAGCCTGCACGCGGTGCCGGCCGAGGTGGACGACAGTCGCCGCCGTATCGAAGCCCTGGAAACCGAGCTGCAAATCATCGCCCGTGAGCATGCGATCGGCATCGCCATTGGTGCACGCCAGAGCAATAGCGAAGCCTTGCTGAGCGCCGAGCGCGAGCGCCTGGCAACGCTGGAAAGCCGCTGGGCCGAAGAGAAAACCCTGGTGGACGAGCTGCTCGCCACCCGGGCGACCCTGCGCGAGAAGGCTGGTGCTGTCGACAGCGGCAACGACGAGTTGCGCGCACAACTGGTGGACCTGCAACAGCGCCTCAGCGCCCTGCAAGGCGAAACCCCGCTGATCCTGCCGACCGTGGATTACCAGGCCGTGGCCTCGGTGGTTGCCGACTGGACCGGCATCCCGGTGGGCCGTATGGCGCGCAATGAACTGGAGACGGTGCTCAACCTCGACCAGCACCTGAAGAAACGCATCATCGGCCAGGACCACGCGTTGCAGATGATCGCCAAGCGCATCCAGACCTCCCGCGCCGGCCTCGACAACCCGAGCAAGCCGATTGGCGTGTTCATGCTGGCCGGCACCTCCGGCGTGGGCAAGACCGAAACCGCCCTGGCCCTGGCCGAAGCCATGTACGGCGGCGAGCAGAACGTGATCACCATCAACATGAGCGAGTTCCAGGAAGCCCATACCGTGTCGACCCTCAAAGGTGCGCCACCGGGCTATATCGGCTATGGCGAAGGCGGCGTGCTGACCGAAGCCGTGCGGCGCAAACCCTACAGCGTGGTGCTGCTGGACGAAGTGGAAAAAGCTCACCCGGACGTGCATGAGATTTTCTTCCAGGTCTTCGACAAGGGCGTGATGGAGGACGGCGAAGGCCGGGTGATCGACTTCAAGAACACCTTGATCCTGCTGACCACCAACGCCGGCACCGAGCTGATTTCCCACGTCTGCAAAGACCCGGCAAACGTGCCCGACCCGGAGGACATCGCCAAGGCGCTGCGCCAGCCACTGCTGGAAATCTTCCCGCCGGCCCTGCTCGGGCGCCTGGTGACGATTCCGTATTACCCGCTCAGCGACGTGATGCTCAAGGCGATCACCCGCCTGCAACTGGACCGCATCAAGAAGCGTGTAGAGAACACCCACAAAGTCGCGTTCGACTACGACGACGCGGTGATCGACCTGATCGTCTCGCGCTGCACCGAAACCGAAAGCGGCGGGCGGATGATCGACACTATCCTCACCAACAGCCTGCTGCCGGACATGAGCCGCGAGTTCCTCACGCGCATGCTCGAAGGCAAGGCACTGGCCGGGGTACGGATCGGCACGCGGGATAACGAATTGCACTACACCTTCAGCGACACCGAATAACCTGACGAAGTGCAATCCAAATGTGGGAGCGGGCTTGCTCGCGAATACGGTGAGTCAGTCGCCGGATGTATCAACTGATACACCGCATTCGCGAGCAAGCCCGCTCCCACATCGGATTCGGTTTCTTCAGTTATTAAGACACTTACGGGACAACCGATGCTTTTCAACCAAGCCTCACGCCTGGCCAAGATCACCAGCCCCCTGGGGCCGGATGTGCTGCTGCTCAATGAAATGGGCGGTGACGAAGAGTTGGGGCGGCTGTTCAGCTACGAGCTGCAACTGAACTCGCTGGACGCCAATATCGATCTCAACCAGTTGCTGGGCAAGCCGATGAGCGTCAGCCTGCAACTGGCGGATGGCGGCGCGCGGTATTTCCATGGGCTCGTCGCACGCTGCAGCCAGAACATCGACCAGGGCCAGTTCGCCAGTTACCAGGTGACCCTGCGCCCGTGGTTATGGCTGCTGAGCCGCACCTCCGACTGCCGGATTTTCCAGAACCTGAGCATCCCGCAGATCATCAAGCAGGTGTTCCGCGACCTGGGCTTTTCCGACTTCGAAGATGCCCTGAGCCGGCCGTATCGCGAGTGGGAATACTGCGTGCAGTACCGCGAGACCAGCTTCGATTTCGTCAGCCGCCTGATGGAACAGGAAGGCATCTACTACTTCTTCCGTCACGAGCAGGACCGCCATGTGCTGGTGCTGGCCGACGCCTATGGCGCCCACGCCACGGTGCCTGGCTACACCTCGGTGCCCTACTACCCCAAGGACGAGCAGCAGCGCGAACGCGACCATATGCACAACTGGCACCTGGTGCAGCAAGTCCAGCCCGGTTCCCTTGAGCTCAACGACTACGACTTTCAGCGCCCCAGCGCCAGCATCGACGTGCGCTCGGCCATGCCGCGCCCGCACACCGCCGGCGACTATCCGCTGTACGACTACCCCGGCACTTACGTCAAAAGCGAAGACGGCGAACACTACGCACGCACCCGTATCGAAGCCCTGCAAACCCTGCACGAACAAGTGGAGTTCAGCGGCAACGCCCGGGGCCTGGGCTCCGGCCATTTGTTCAGCCTCACCGGCTTCAGCCGCCGCGACCAGAACCGCGAGTACCTGATCCTCGGCGCGCGCTACTACATCACCCAGGAGCGCCTGGAATCAGGAGGCGGCGCGGCGTCGGCGCAGTTCGACAGCAGCCTGACCTGCATCGACGCTCAACAGAGCTTCCGTCCGCTGGCCAACACCCATCGGCCCATCGTCAAAGGCCCGCAGACCGCACTGGTGGTCGGGCCCAAGGGCGAGGAAATCTGGACCGACCAGTATGGCCGGGTAAAGGTGCATTTCTATTGGGACCGCCACGATCAGTCCAACGAAAACAGCTCCTGCTGGATTCGCGTCTCGCAATCCTGGGCCGGCAAGAACTGGGGTTCGATGCAGATCCCGCGCATCGGCCAGGAAGTGATTGTGAGCTTCCTTGAGGGCGACCCGGACCGGCCGATCATTACCGGGCGGGTGTACAACGCCGAACAGACGGTGCCCTACGACCTGCCGGAAAACGCCACCCAGAGCGGGATGAAAAGCCGCTCCAGCAAGGGCGGCAGCCCGGCGAACTTCAATGAAATCCGCATGGAGGACAAGAAGGGCCTGGAGCAGCTGTACATCCATGCCGAGCGCAATCAGGACATCGTGGTGGAGGTGGATGAAAGCCACTCGGTGGGGCATGACCGCAACAAGAGCATTGGGCATAACGAGACGGTGACCATTGGCAATAACCGCCTGCGCATCGTCAAGCAGGAAGACGTGCTCTCCGTTGGCCAGAAGAAGACCGACAGCATCAGCCAGAGCTATGTCATCGAGGTCGGCGAAAACCTGCGCCTGGTGTGCGGGGAAAGCATCCTCGAGTTGAACGCCAGCGGGCAGATCAACCTCACTGGCGTGCAAATCAGCTTCTACGCCAGCGGCGACGCCGAATTCAACACCGGCGGCGTGCTGCACCTCAACAACGGCGGCGGGCCTGGCGCCACACCGGATGGCCAAGGCATAAAAACCAGCATCGACGCCAATATCAAAGCCGCATTCCCCGCGCCTAAAAGCTCCTGACGAGACCTGTTTGCCATGACGTACCGCATCAACGAATTCCAATTTCAACTGCCCGCCGGCGAGCTGCAGGACGCGACGATCAATATCCTCAAGTTTCCGGAACTGGGGACTTCGCTGATCGTCAGCCGCAGCTTGCTGGCGGAAGGCGAAACCTTGCACAGCAACTTCGACGACCAGCTCAAGCGCCTGGAAAAACAGGTGCAGGACCTGCGCTGCCTACCCAGCGTGCCGGTACGCCTGGGCGCCGCCCAGGAGGTCGAAGGGATCGAGCTGCGCAGCCAGTTCAACAGGGGCAACGACAAGGTGTTCCAGTACCAGTTGGCCCTGGTGTTGCCGGGGACGCGCAAGATGCTTGCCTTGAGTTATGTAAAGGCCGACAAGCTTGGTGATGCTGAGGCGGCGCATTGGGCGATCATCAAAAACTCGTTGTCGTTCGACGTGCCTGCGTGATGGGCATCCTGCATGTCTGACGCGTTATGGGCCGCCCGAATGGGCGATGCCATGGACCACACGTCGATGATGGCCGACATTCTCGGCGGCGTGCTGGAGGTGGCGGCGAACATCGCGATTACGGCGCTGGCCACCGCTGCAGTAGTCGCCGCCACCGGGATCACGGTTGTCACGGGCGGGCTGGGGTGCTTCCTCCTCGGCGCGGTCGTGGGCGTGGTCGTGGGGCTTGCGATGAGCAAGAGCGGGGCCGACAAGGGCCTGAGCAATTTATGCGAGGGCATCGGCAACGCGCTGTTCCCACCGACGGTGCAGGCCAATATCCTCACCGGTTCCTTCGACACGTTTACCAATAACATCCCCTCGGCCCGTGCCGCCGGGGCGGTTGTGTCCCATGTGGCACCGGCCGGTACCGAGCTGGAAATGCAGGCGCCGGAAGAAGCGCCTGAAGCCGAAGCCAGTTACCTGGACATGGCAGGCGAGTTCTTCTCACAGATGTGGCGCCCCACCGTGGCTTCACCTGCGCCAGGCACAGAGACCAAGCCCGAAGACCTGGTGCTTTGCATGAAGCACCCACCGATGCCGCCACAGTTCATGGCCGAAGGCTCGGCCAAGGTGACCATCAATGGTCAGCCCGCGGTACGCAGTGGTGACCGCAGCACCTGCGATGCGAAAGTGGTGTCCTCCGGGCTGATCTCCTCCGACGTCACCATCGGCGGCGGTTCGGTGGTGGTGCGCGAGATTCGCAGCGGCAAGACCCCGGGGGTCGGGCTGGCCGTGACGGTGCTGCTGATGCTCAAGGGGGGCAAGGGCAAGTTCTTCAGCAAATTGCCGTGCATGCTGGTTGGCGGGGCGGTGTCGATGGCCGTCAGCAGTGCCATGGGTGCTGCGGCCAACGCGGCCATGGGCTCGTCGAACCCGGTACATGCGGCCACCGGGGCCAAGGTGCTCGGCGGCGATGACGAGCTGGATTTCGTTCTGCCCGGCCTGTTGCCGATTGACTGGCAACGCGTCTACAACAGCCGCGACGAACGCCAAGGCAGCCTGTTCGGCGCTGGCTGGAGCGTGCCGTATGAGATGTGCGTTGAAATCCAGCCCCACCCCGAAGGCGGCGATACGCTTGTCTACACCGATGAACAGGGCCGGCCCATCGACATGGGCACCATCCCCTTGGGCGGCGCGGTGTTCAGTGCCGGTGAAGGGCTTGCTGTACGGCGCCACTGCGATGGGCCGTTACTGATTGAAAGCGACGATGGTGTGTATCGCCTGTTCGAAGCCACCCCGGCAAACCCGTCGCGGCTGCGCCTGAGCCAACTGGGTGACCGCAACGACAACCGCATCTACCTTGATTATGACGAGGCCGGAAGCCTGGTGCGGCTGCGCGACACCTTCGACCTGGTGCAGGTCGAACTGATCCGCGACCCGCTCCACGTAACCCGCATCGAGCGCGTGTACCCCGATCAACGCCGAGAAGTGCTCGTCAGCTATGGTTACGACGCCATCGGCAACCTGGCCGAGGTACGCGATGCCAGCGGCCAGGTGCAACGGCGCTTCGCCTACGACACCGGGCAGCGCATGGTGGAACACCAACTGCCCACCGGCTTGCACTGCTTCTACGAGTGGGCCCTGATGGATGGCCAGGAATGGCGGGTGGTCAAGCACTGGACCAATGAAGGCGATGCTTACCGGTTCGACTATGACCTGCTGGCCGGCACCACACGCATTACCGACAGCTTGCAGCGTGTCAGCACCCGGCACTGGAACAGCCAGCACCAGATTACCCGCTACAGTGACAACCTCGGCCAGACCTGGCTGTTCGAATGGAACGACGAGCGTCAATTGCTCAACGCCACCGACCCTCAGGGCGGCCGCTATGAATACAGCTACGACGAGGCCGGCAACCTCATCGGCGAAACCGACCCACTGGGGCGCAGCGACTCGACGTTATGGCTCGAGCACTGGGCCCTGCCGTTGGTGCAAACCGACGCCGCCGGCAACAGCTGGCGCTACCGCTATGATCAGCGCGGCAACTGCACCGTCGCCATTGACCCGCTGGGCCATGTCACCCGTTATCGCTATGACGCCCATGGCCAAGTCGTCGAGATCATCGACGCCACGGGCAAAAGCAAAAAACTGCGCTGGAACCCGCTCGGGCAACTGCTCGAGCACATCGACTGCTCGGGTTACCCGACACGGTTCAGCTACAACGAACAGGGCTTTTTGCAAGTCATCACCGACGCCCTCGGCGAACGTACCCAATTCCACTATGACGCCCAAGGCCGCCTGCTCAGCAGCCAATTACCCGACGGTCGTCGCGAGCAGTACCAGCGAGATATCAGCGGCCAACTGACGGCTTACACCGACCCGGCCGGCCACACCACACACTATCAACACAACCGTCGCGGCCAGGTGCGCCAACGCACCGACGCCCATGGCCGGCAGGTGCAGTTCGGGTATGACAGCTTTGGTCGGCTGCAGGCGCTGATCAACGAGAACGGCGAACGTTATCGGTTTGTCTGGGATGATGGGGATCGGTTGACGGAGCAGCAAGATCTCGACGGCAGCGCCAAGCGCTACAGCTACGACCGCCTGGACAACGTCACCACCATGACCGCCCTGGCGGCACCTTACGGCACAGGCATGGCCGTGGTCCCCGAGACGCCGCCCGCCCCCATCGTGCATCGACTGGAACGCGATGCGGTTGGCCGATTGATTGCCAAAACCACCGAAGATGGCCGTACCGACTACACCTACGATCCATTGGACCAGCTTACGGACGTGTCCTTCACCGACCTGCAGGGCAATGCCCAAGCCTTGAGCTTTGCCTATGATGCGGTTGGCCAATTGCTCACCGAACGCAGCTCGGCCGGCGAACTGCAGCACCACTACGATGAACTCGGCAACCTGATCCAGAGCCAACTGCCGGACGGCCGCTGGCTCAACCGCCTGTACTACGGCAGCGGCCATCTGCACCAGATCAACCTCGACGGCCAACTCATCAGTGACTTTGAGCGCGACCGCCTGCACCGCGAAGTCCTGCGCACCCAAGGCCAGATCAGCACCCGCAGCGAGTACGACCGCAGCGGCCGCCTGCGCGCGCGCCAACGCCGCCACACCAGCCAGCCGGCGTTGTTGCCGGCGGCGGTACAGAAGCACTTCGAATACGACCCCGCCGACAACCTGATCGGCAAGCTCGACCAGCAACCCTCTACGCAGCATCGCCAACTGCTGCACTACGACGCCACCGGCCGCGTCATCGCCAGCCAGGACAGCCTGCACGGCCAGCGCGAAACCTTCGCCTACGACGCGGCCGCCAACCTGTTGGACGGCCCACAGTCCGGGGCCGGGCTGGTGGTGCATAACAAGCTGCTGACCTATCAGGACAAACGCTACCGCTACGATGCCTTTGGCCGGATGATCGAAAAACGCAGCGGCGCCCGTGGCGTACAATACTTTGCCTACGACGCCGAAAGCCGGCTGATTGAAGTGCGCAATGAAGGCGGCAGCGTGGTGCGCATGGCCTACGACCCGCTGGGCCGACGCATCGGAAAAACCGAACATGACAGCAATGGCTATCCACTGGGCGAAACCCAGTTCATGTGGGACGGTTTACGCCTGTTACAGGAGCAAAAGCACAGCCAGACCAGCCTTTACCTCTATGAAGACGAAGGCTACCAACCCCTGGCCCGCGTCGATGGCATCGGGGCGCTGCAAAAAATTCGCTATTACCACAACGACCTCAATGGCTTGCCGGAGCAACTGACCGAGGCTGATGGGCACACCCTGTGGCAGGCGACTTATCGGGTGTGGGGCAATACCGTGGAGGAGGTGCGGGAGCCTTACTTTATTGAAGAGCAGAACCTGAGGTTCCAGGGGCAGTACCTGGATCGGGAGACGGGGCTGCATTTCAATACGTTCAGGTTTTATGATCCGGATGTGGGGCGGTTTACTACGCCGGATCCGATTGGGTTGGCGGGAGGTCTAAACACCTATGCCTACTCACCCAACCCATTCATGTGGTCAGACCCCTTGGGCCTGGCAGCCTGCGCCAAGAAAGTGGACGCCCTGCGTAACGGCCCTCAAAAAACCGTCGTAAAAGTGAAAACTAAAAAAGAAGCGAACGAGTTATTGAAAGAAGCATTTCCAAACAGCCAAAAAGTCAGAGGCATAGGATCGCAAGACGCCCAAGGTATAAGAAAGAAAAACAAGATGGACCAATTCAAAAAGAGAGATGGAAAAGTACGATACAGAAAAGATTACCCCATTAATAAAGAAACAGGTCGTGTTTATGGCCACGACGATCCGAAAGGTACAGGCCACGGTGAACTACCGCACGTCAACATTAAGCGCGCCGATGGCACAATGGTCCGCATTGATATTACAGGTTAGAGTATGAACAATCTCATAGAGGCACTCAACGCTGGGAAACGCCGAGGCTACGAGGAAAGACGTGAAATAGATGGGGCCTCATTTCTATTTCAATACGCCATAAAAAAACAGAACAATCTGTATTACACCTATTTTTTCTCAATAGACGAGTCCCAAATGGAAGTCATTGAAGATGATGAAAACGAAGAAATACTGACATTTCCGAGTCTCGATGAAGCATTGAGTCACTTAATCAGCAGAGGTGCCATAGTGGAGAAACTTTCAGCCATCAAAAACACCTTGCCTTTTTAAGAGCAAAGTGGCCAGCTGATAGTAAGCGAGCAAACTTACCAAAGGGGAAAACGGGACTATTTTATTTAAAGTCCATTACACTCCAATCCCCATGATTTCATTCATAGAAATCAACCTTGGCAGGTGAAATTTGTGAATATAAAAGAGATTATTGAACTGGACTTTTCTAAAATAGAAGGCGTGGATCAACTGTACGTAGCTCTTGCTGAAAAAATCGGGTTCCCTGAGGACTATGGCAAAAATGTCGATACAGTAATTGACTGCTTATTTGGTTTACGCTATCCCGAGGATAGGTATGACCATAATAAATTCAGACCTAACAGAAAAATAACAACTCATACAAAAAACATCACGAACGCTCAAAAACAAACGACAGAATCACTTATTCTTATCATTTAATTCGTAAATTACAAATGCCAATTCAAAGAAACTCCCGCATTAACCTTTTTACTCCTTGAGCGCTGCCCCTTAAAATTCTCAATTATTCCGCCGGGCACAGGAAAAAGCTTAAATATTTATTTAAGATATTTAGAGATAACCTGACAGATCACGATCCTCATTTGATAAAGTGCTGTGATATTCGTCCCGTCCAACACGGAAATTTTTATGCCCCTTGACTTTATGGCAGCAGAAAATCAGAAAGACATTAATGAGAACACTCCAGTTTTTTGCTTGAGTGAATCTACCCATGGCGCTCTTATGGGCGCATCAGCACCAAGAAAAGATTTCCCAAAGACGCACAAATTTTCTGATTATTACGCCGACACAAGTATTCTATTCGGCGAAATTCTACCTTTAGTGACTGAAATCGAAAAAGCGACAAAGTTAAAAAACTTAAACTCCAGCGAATTGAAAGATCTAGTCAAGTTCCTTCAAAGTGCTTATAGCAAAAAACTGAATGTTTTTATTTATTGCGACTAACCCAATTCATGACGGATCTGACAGCACCTAAGCCCGGCGATTTATTTTACTTTCCGGCCGTCAATGCAAACGATGAACCGGGCTTCGTGATCGCACGCTACATTGAGCTCATACCACCAGCGCTCGGCCATTTGATCGAGGTGTTCGCCCATTTTTGTACAAAGATCCCTGCCTCTATCGAGGATAGTAGACACGTCGCGCCGATTATTCAGGCCGATATTCTGCAGCCTGCGCTCGTCGGGCATTCCAAGCTGGAAGATACTTTTCAGTGATCCGGGGTATAAAAAACCCAACTCCCATTACGAGAAAATCCAATTTGCCTTTATAAAGGCGAATCTGGATGGGTGGTATCAGCCATCCAGCGACCGCAGAACAACTTTCGGGGATAGAGCATTCCCTCTGTTGGCGAAGGGACCATGTTGTTTTTCGCGTAATTACTCATCTACGAGAAGCCATCGGGGAAAACGAATGCATGGGGCACTTTGATTTACCGGAAGACTTGCGAGCTGATAGAAACATTGCACTTGAACGTGTAAACAAGGCAGCGTACAGCATGCAGTTGCTGTTCAAGAGCAAATAAAAATGGGCACCCAACCCAGTCAGCGTGCCCATTTTTCATACCTCCCCGCCTCCCTTCGAGACGGTGCCGTGCTTACGGGTTGACGCTATCTTTAAGCGACTTGCCCGGTTTGAACGCTACGGTGTTGCTCGCCTTGATTTTCACCGGCTCACCGGTTTGCGGGTTTTTGCCGGTGCGGGCGCCGCGGTGGCGCTGCAGGAAGGTGCCGAAACCAACCAGGGTGACGCTGTCCTTGCGGTGCAAGGCGCCAGTGATTTCTTCAAGAACGGCGTTGAGGACGCGGTTGGCCTGTTCTTTGGTCAGGTCTGCTTTTTCTGCAATGGCGGCTGCGAGTTCTGGTTTACGCATAGGTGAAGCCTCTTTGACGGTTTTTTGTTGTTATGTCCGTGCTGCTCTCTGCTGGAGCAGCGCCAAGGCGCCGCAGGCTCTACTCTGCGGCAGACGGGAGTGAGAATGGCATGCCATTGGTGCCTGCGCCAGTCTCGCGGCGACCTTTCTAGGGGGAAAAAGGTGCTTATTCCGACAGAACGACCAGCATTTACGCCAGCAGAGGCGGAAGTTCCTTATTTAGGGCCAGTTTTTCCATGACCGCAGTGCCCGTCAGGGCGTAACCCAGCAGGCGCCCGCTGGCATCGCGGCACAAGGCCTTGATGTCACCGCCCTGCCCTTCGACGCTCCACACGCCTTCAAGGCCCCGTGGTGGCGGCGAGACTACCAGTGGGCACGCCGGGGTTTTCACCGTGACGGGCATCGGCCCGTAGTTGACCGCCGTGGCGTTGCCCGCCAGGGTCTGGGCCAGGGCGCGGGCGCAGCTCATCAGGGGCATGACGTACAGCAGGTTTAGGCCATCGACCTCGGCGCAGTCGCCCAGGGCGTAGATATTGGCGTGGGAGGTCTTGAGGTGGCGGTCAACCATGATTCCACGGTTGATTTGCAGGCCGGCCGCAGCCGCCAGGTCCACCCGTGGGCGCAAGCCAATGGCGGAGACCACCAGGTCGCACTCGATCACCGTGCCATCGGACAGATGGGCTTCCAGGCCGTCCACCGTGCGTTGCAGGCGGTTGAGCACCGGCCCCAGGTGGAAGCGTGCCCCAAGGCCTTCCAGCCCGGCTTGCACTGCTGCGGCCGCGGCCGGGTGCAGCAGGGTCGGCATGACTTGCTCGCACGGTGCCACCAGATCGATGGTGTAGCCGCCCAGGATCAAGTCGTTGGCAAACTCACAGCCGATCAGGCCCGCGCCCAACAGCAGCACACGACGCTTGCCGGCAGCGGCGTGGCGAAAGCGCGCGTAGTCTTCCAGGTCGTTGATCGGGAAAATCAGATCAGCGGCATCGCCCTCGACCGGTACCTGTACCGTCTGGGCGCCCCAGGCCAGGATCAGGTCGCGGTAGACCACCGCCTCCTCGCCGATCCACAGGCGCTTGTGGCCAGGGTCGATGCCGCTGATGCGGGTATGGGTGCGCACTTCGGCCTTGAGTTGCTCGGCCATCGCGCCTGGGGTCGCCATGCTCAGGCCATCGGCGTCCTTGTTTTTGCCAAAGCCGGTGGAGAGCATGGGTTTGGAGTAGGAACGCCCGTCATCCGCGGTGATCAGCAACAACGGAGTTTCGCTGTCGAGTTTACGAAACTCCCGAGCCAGGTTGTAACCGGCCAAGCCCGTACCGATGATCACGACAGGTGCGCTCATTCCATTCTCCTTGTAGTACGTTTCTTAAATTCAGCGAATCAACCGATTTCGATCATTTCGAAATCCATTTTGCCGACGCCGCAGTCCGGGCACAGCCAGTCTTCCGGGACGTCCTGCCACAGGGTGCCGGGGGCGATCCCGTCATCCGGCCATCCGTCCGCTTCGTTGTAGATCAGGCCACAGACTACACATTGCCACTTCTTCATTACTTACTTCCTCAGGGTCCAGGCGTACTGGCCGACAGTCGATAGATCCAGCATTGCTGTGCGGCTCAGGGCGTTTTGTACTGATCGGGGCGCCCAGATGCAAGCACGTTCGACCCAATGTCCTGGCGCAACCCGGCAAAAATCCGGGTGAGCATGGTAAGCTCGGCGCCTCATTAACTGCCAATAATGACTCCCCGTGCCGCATTCGATTGCCGTTCCCGATGCTTGCCAATGGCTGAACCAGAGCCTTCTGCACCCCCTGCCTCCGCCTCCTGCCCTCGACTGGCTGTTCGATGAGGGCTCTCTGACCCGCCGCCTGACGCACCTGTCCAACGACGGCTTCAGTGTCACGCCATTGTACGAAGGCTGGCAGCCCCTGCGAGACGACGAATGCGCCGCCCTCGACCTACCCGTCGCCAGTATTGGCTGGGTGCGCGAGGTGTATTTACGCGGTCACGGCCAGGCCTGGGTCTTCGCCCGCAGCGTTGCAGCGCGCAGTGCCTTGCAGGGCGATGGCTTGCATATGGATGAGTTGGGCAGCCGCTCCCTGGGTGAGCTGCTGTTCTGTGACCGGGCCTTCAGCCGCCAGGCCATCGAAGTCTGCCATTACCCACGGGCCCGGCTGCCGAAGGCAGATCAGGCCAGTGGCTTATGGGCGCGGCGCTCGCGTTTTGATCGCGGGGCGTTGAGCGTGTTGGTGGCGGAAGTGTTCCTGCCGAGCCTGTGGCAAGCGGTGCAGCAATCTGCGGAGAATGGCTGATGTACCAGCGCCTGCTCCAATCCCTGAACCGCCTGAACCCACGGGCCTGGGACTTCGTGCAACTGACGCGGATGGACAAGCCCATCGGCATCTATCTGCTGCTGTGGCCCACCCTCTGGGCGTTGTGGATTGCCGGCGAGGGCTCGCCTTCGTTGAGCAATATCGTGATCTTCGTG
Source organism: Pseudomonas sp. WS 5410 (assembly GCF_012985645.1). Taxonomy (NCBI): domain Bacteria; kingdom Pseudomonadati; phylum Pseudomonadota; class Gammaproteobacteria; order Pseudomonadales; family Pseudomonadaceae; genus Pseudomonas; species Pseudomonas sp. WS 5410. Next base: position 213,044 of record NZ_JAAQWS010000008.1, read on the forward strand.
CTCGGCGTCGCGCTGACCCGAGCCGGGGGTTGCGTGATCAATGACTGGGCTGACCGCAAGGTCGACGGCCACGTGAAGCGTACCGCGCAACGCCCGTTGGCGAGCGGCAAGATCAGCTCGAAAGAAGCCCTGGTGTTTTTTGCCGTATTGATGAGCATCAGCTTTGTGCTGGTGCTGCTGACCAACGCCGCGACCATCTGGCTGTCCCTGGGCGGCCTGGCGCTGGCGGTCAGCTACCCGTTCATGAAGCGCTACACCTATTACCCGCAAGTGGTGCTGGGCGCGGCGTTTTCCTGGGGCATGCCCATGGCGTTTACCGCCGAGACCGGCAGCCTGCCAGCCATTGCATGGTTGCTGTATATCGCCAACCTGCTGTGGACGGTGGCCTACGACACCTATTACGCGATGACTGACCGCGACGACGATTTGAAAATCGGCGTCAAATCCACCGCGATCCTGTTTGGCGATGCCGACCGGATGATCATCCTCACCCTGCAGGGTTTGGCGCTGCTGTGTCTGCTGCTGGCGGGCTCACGCTTCGAGCTGGGCGGTTGGTTCCACCTGGGGTTGCTGGCGGCAGCAGGGTGTTTTGCCTGGGAGTTCTGGTACACCCGGGATCGGGACCGGATGAAGTGCTTCAAGGCGTTTTTGCACAACCATTGGGCAGGGCTGGCGATCTTCCTCGGGATTGTCGCTGACTACGCCCTGCGATAAACGTGGCGAGCGGGCCGCACCCTCATCACGAGGAGCCCGCATGCCACAGTAATGGCTTAGGGTTTGGCGATCTTCCAGGCGCCGTCCATTTTGCCGTCGCCGGTCGCGTCGCCAGCTTTTTTGTCCATGATGAAGGTGTACAGCGGCTTGCCGCCATAGGCCCACTGGCTGGTGTTGTCGTCACGGGTGATCACGGTCCACTTGCCCATCGGTTTATCGGTGGACTCGGCCTTCAACGGCGGCCAGTTGGTCGCGCACTTGTCATTGCACATGGACTTGCCGTCGGCATCCTTGGCGAAGGTGTAGAGGGTCATCTCCTTGTGATCCACCAACATCCCGTCTTTAGTCATGGCGGGCTCTGCCGCGAAAGCCAGTGTTGGCAGGGTCAACGCCGCTGTGACCAGCAGAGCTTTCCAGGAAAAAGTACGTTGATTCATCGGAACCTTCCTTTTGCGGTTGTCAGGATTCGGACTCAAAGCGTAGTTCAGGACCACGCCTATTGCGCAGGCCAGTAAAATACTGTCACACGACTGCAATAATTCCGTTATCTAATGCGGCGCAAGACAGTTAAATGACAAGAGGACTTAGCATGGTTGGCAGGAGCATTCTGATCGTTGACGACGAAGCGCCCATTCGCGAAATGATCGCCGTTGCGTTGGAAATGGCCGGCTATGACTGCCTGGAGGCAGAGAACTCCCAGCAGGCCCACGCCATTATCGTCGACCGCAAGCCGGACCTGATCCTGCTGGACTGGATGCTGCCCGGCACCTCCGGCATCGAATTGGCCCGACGCCTCAAGCGCGATGAGCTGACCGGGGATATCCCGATCATCATGCTCACCGCCAAGGGCGAAGAGGACAACAAGATCCAGGGCCTGGAAGTCGGCGCCGACGACTACATCACCAAGCCATTTTCCCCACGGGAACTGGTTGCCCGCCTGAAGGCCGTGCTGCGCCGTGCCGGCCCGACCGATGGCGAGGCACCGATTGAAGTCGGTGGCCTGCTGCTGGACCCGATCAGCCACCGCGTGACCATCGACGGCAAACCTGCCGAGATGGGCCCCACCGAATACCGCCTGTTGCAGTTCTTCATGACCCACCAGGAGCGCGCCTACACCCGCGGGCAATTGCTCGATCAGGTGTGGGGCGGCAATGTGTATGTCGAGGAACGCACCGTGGACGTGCATATCCGCCGCCTGCGCAAAGCCTTGGGCGATGCCTACGAGAATCTGGTACAAACCGTGCGCGGTACCGGTTATCGGTTTTCCACCAAGGGCTGAGCCAACCCCACCCAGACTTAACAGCCGACAAGGACGCATGTTCAAGTGAATCAAAACTGGCATGGCACCCTGATCCGCCACATGCTCTTGCTGGTCACCGGCTGCCTGTTGGTGGGCCTGATCAGCGGCTACTACGGCTGGAGCCTGGCCATTGGCCTGGGCCTTTACCTGGGCTGGACCCTCAAGCAATTGCTGCGCCTGCACGAATGGCTGCGCCAGCACAAACCCGACGAGGCACCACCCGACGGCTACGGCCTGTGGGGCGAGGTGTTTGACAGCATCTACCACCTGCAACGCCGCGATCAGCGGGTACGTGGCCGCCTGCAGGCGGTGATCGACCGGGTCCAGGAGTCGACTGCCGCGCTCAAGGACGCGGTGATCATGCTCGACAGCGACGGCAACCTGGAATGGTGGAACCGCGCCGCCGAGACCCTGCTGGGCCTGAAGACGCCCCAGGACAGCGGCCAGCCGGTGACCAACCTGGTACGCCATCCGCGCTTCAAGGAATACTTCGAGCAGGAAAACTATGAGGAAGCCCTGGAAATCCCCTCGCCCACCAACGACCGGGTGCGCATCCAGCTGTACCTCACGCGCTACGGCAACAACGAGCATTTGATGCTGGTGCGCGACGTCACCCGCATCCATCAGTTGGAACAGATGCGCAAGGATTTCGTCGCCAACGTCTCCCACGAATTGCGTACGCCCCTGACCGTGATCTGTGGCTACCTGGAGACGCTGCTGGACAACGTCGAAGAGGTCAACCCGCGCTGGAGCCGTGCCTTGCAGCAAATGCAGCAACAAGGCTCACGCATGCAGACCCTGCTCAACGACCTGCTGCTGCTGGCCAAGCTGGAAGCCACCGACTACCCCTCGGACAACCACCCCGTGGCCGTACAGGGCCTGCTGCAGACCATCAAGAACGATGCCCAGGCCCTGTCCGGCGAGCGCGGCCAGATCATTACCCTGGAAGCCGACCCATCGGTGCTGCTCAAGGGCAGCGAGGGCGAGTTGCGCAGCGCCTTTTCCAACCTGGTGTTCAACGCCGTGAAGTACACCCAGGACAAAGGCACGATCCGCATCCGCTGGTGGGCCGATCACCAAGGGGCGCACCTGAGCGTGCAGGATTCGGGGATTGGTATCGACAGCAAGCACTTGCCACGCCTGACCGAGCGTTTCTACCGCGTCGACTCCAGCCGTAACTCCAACACCGGCGGCACCGGGCTGGGCCTGGCGATCGTCAAGCATGTGTTGCTGCGTCATCGGGCCCGCCTGGAAATCAGCAGTGTGCTGGGCCACGGCAGCACCTTTACCTGCCACTTCGCGCCGACCCAGGTCACCCATGCGCAAACAATCGCGGTGAAGGATTAATCTGAAAATACCCCCCACCGCCTGTGGGACCGGGCTTGCCTGCGATAGCATCACCTCAGTGCTTCTGTAAGCGCCAGGCGCCTGCATCGCAGGCAAGCCAGCTCCCGCATAAGCCCGCTGCAGCAGGCATTCACGGTTCCACCCGGCAGCCGCCACTAGGCAAGCGCCCCTTCAGCCGCTACATTGCCTGACTTGTGCCCGCCCTTGAGGCACAGCCATCACCCCTTTTTGAATACACGGAACCCGCAAAACCCCATCATGGACCCTTCCCCTGGTATCACCCTCGCGACACTCTTCGCCGATTTCGGCATGATTCTTTTTGCACTGATCCTGGTACTGCTCAACGGTTTCTTCGTTGCGGCGGAATTTGCCATGGTCAAACTGCGCGCCACCCGTGTCGAGGCGATCGCCCACACCAATGGCTGGCGCGGGCAGATCCTGCGCACCGTACACAGTCAGCTCGACGCCTACCTGTCGGCCTGCCAGCTGGGTATCACCCTTGCGTCCCTGGGCCTGGGCTGGGTCGGTGAGCCGGCCTTCGCGCACATTCTGGAGCCGATGCTGGGCGCCATGGGCGTCGAATCGGCCGAAGTGATCAAGGGTGTGTCGTTCTTCGCTGCCTTCTTCGTGATTTCCTACTTGCACATCGTGGTCGGTGAGCTGGCCCCCAAGTCCTGGGCCATTCGCAAGCCCGAGTTGCTGTCGTTGTGGACGGCGGTGCCGCTGTACCTGTTCTACTGGGCCATGTACCCGGCGATCTACCTGCTCAACGCCAGCGCCAACGCGATCCTGCGCATCGCCGGCCAGGGCGAGCCCGGCCCGCACCACGAGCACCACTACAGCCGTGAAGAGCTCAAGCTGATCCTGCACTCCAGCCGTGGCCAGGACCCGAGCGACCAAGGCATGCGCGTGCTGGCCTCGGCCGTGGAAATGGGCGAGCTGGAAGTGGTGGACTGGGCCAACTCGCGGGAAGACCTGGTGACCCTGGACTTCAACGCGCCGCTCAAGGAAATCCTTGCACTGTTCCGCCGCCACAAATTCAGCCGCTACCCGGTGTACGACCCGGTGCGGGGTGAGTTTGTCGGCCTGCTGCACATCAAGGACCTGCTGCTGGAACTGGCGGCCCTGGACCATATTCCCGAGTCGTTCAACCTGGCCGAACTGACCCGCCCACTGGAGCGCGTATCCCGGCACATGCCGCTGTCGCAACTGCTCGAGCAGTTCCGCAAGGGCGGCGCGCACTTTGCCCTGGTAGAGGAAGCCGACGGCAACATCATCGGCTACCTGACCATGGAAGACGTGTTGGAAGTGCTGGTGGGCGATATCCAGGACGAACACCGCAAGGCCGAGCGCGGCATTCTTGCCTACCAGCCGGGCAAGCTGCTGGTGCGTGGTGATACGCCGCTGTTCAAGATCGAGCGCCTGCTGGGCATCGACCTGGACCACATCGAAGCCGAAACCCTCGCCGGCCTGATCTACGACACCCTCAACCGGGTGCCGGAAGAGGAAGAAGTGCTGGAAGTGGAAGGCCTGCGGATCATCATCAAGAAGATGAAAGGCCCGAAAATCGTGCTGGCCAAGGTCCTGATGCTCGACTGAGCCCCTGTAGGAGCCGGCTTGCCGGCTCCTACAACCCCGACGCAAAGTTGGGCAAGGCCTGTACCGGCTGCGTGAACTCATACGGAATCGACACCCACCCCGCCCCCGTATCGCGCTGCACCACAAAATGCAGGTGTGGCCCGCTGCTGTTGCCGGTATTGCCCGACAGCCCCAGCAGGCTGCCCACCCCCACGCGCTGCCCGTCCCTGACGCTGACCGACCCTTGCTTGAGGTGCAGATACACGCCCTGGGTGCCGTCATCGTGCAACACCCGCACGAAGTTGCCCGAAGGGTCACTGCCGCGCCCGGCTTGGTTGTTCTCGGTCTTCACCACCAAGCCGCCCCGCGCAGCGATGATCGGCGTGCCCTCAGGCATGGCGATATCCATGGCGTAGCGACTCTTGACGTCAGAGTGACTGAACGTGCCCCCAGGGCCCTGGGTCAGGCGGAACGGACCGCCACGCCAGGGCAAGGAGTAACGTTGGAACTGGGCGGGCCGCAGGTGACGTGGCGGCTGAGGATCAAGCGCCTGGCGCTTTACCGGCGCCACCCGGCGCTCCTGGAAGACAAACGCCTGGGCGCCAGGAGTCTTCTGGTCGCTGAAAAACACCACGCCACGGGCATCGGTGGAACGATAGAGGGTCATGGCCAGGGTCGATGAGGCGACCGCGCACAGGCCACAAAACAACATAAAACGCACAAGCATCGGATAAACCTGCCGGGTATGACTGAACGGCAGGCTAGCAAGGGTTCATGACAATGTTGTGTGGACTAACGACCCCTGTAGGCGTCGGCTTGCCTGTCACTGATGCAGCGACAGACAGACCGAGATCGCTGGCAAGCCAGCGCCTACAGGTGATCGAGGTTTTGCTTCAGGCACCCGGCACAAAATGCTTCTGCGCGGTGCCTCGGGCAATCAGCCGGGAGATGTAGTCGAGCTTCTGCGCGTCCTGGTCGATAAAGCGGAAGGTCAGTTGCAGCCAGTCGCTGTCAGGGCGCGGCTCGTAGGCGACGATGGCGTGCAGGTAGCCGTTGAGGCGTGCGGTTTCGGCGTTCTCGCCTTGTTCAAGGTCGAGCACCGCGCTTTCCAGCACTTGTGGCAGGACGTCGCCCCGGCGTACCACCAGCAGCGCCTCCTTGATGCTCAGGCCCTTGATCACACATTGCTGGGTGCCACTGGACAGGCGCAGTTGGCCCTGGCCGCGACCGCTGGCGGCCGAGGGGGCGGCGGTGGGCTGCACTGCCGGGCTGTTGAGCAAACCTTTGCTCGGCGCGGCCACCGGGGCCGGCTTGACCGCTTCGGGCTTGCCGCCGGTCAGGGCGCTGAGGGAGTCGTTGCCAAAGGCCGAGTTCATCTTGGTCGGCGCGCTGGCCAGCAAGGCGTCGAGGCGGCCGATCTTGTTCAGGGCCTGCTTGACCTTGTTCAGCAATTGCTCGTTGGTGAACGGCTTGCTGACATAACCGGAGACGCCGGCCTGGATGGCCTGGACCACGTTTTCCTTGTCGCCGCGGCTGGTGACCATGACAAACGGCATGGACTTGAGCTGAGGCTGCTCACGGCACCAGGTCAACAGTTCCAGGCCAGACATTTCCGGCATTTCCCAGTCGCACAGCACCATGTCGAAGGTTTCGCGCATCAGGATGGCCTGGGCCTTTTTGCCGTTCACCGCATCTTCAATCTTGATACCGGGGAAGTAGTTACGCAGGCACTTCTTCACCAGGTCGCGAATAAACGAGGCGTCATCCACCACCAATACACTGACTTTACTCATCGACCCTTCATCCTCTCAAAACCCCGGCAAGCAAAACGCTTAACTGATGGCATTTTGCCAAAAACTCGTCAGTCACGCCGGGACTTTACAGCCGCCCGCAGCGCAAAACTCATACGCCACAAACGCAAACGCCCGACCAGAGGTCGGGCGTTTATTTCTCGGGCAATCTTACTTATCGTCAGATTCGGCCGGAACATTAGGGATTTGATCGGCTGTGCCTTCAACTTCGGCTTTCATGCGCTTGAGGCCCATGTGCCGTACGTCGGTGCCGCGCACCAGATAAATCACCAATTCCGAGATATTGCGCGCGTGGTCGCCGATCCGCTCCAGGGAACGCAGCACCCAGATGATGCTCAACACCCGCGAGATAGAGCGCGGGTCTTCCATCATGTAGGTCGCCAGCTCACGCAGGGCGGTCTTGTACTCGCGGTCGATGATCTTGTCGTACTGGGCCACGGACAATGCCAGGTCGGCGTCAAAGCGCGCAAAGGCATCCAGCGCGTCGCGCACCATGTTGCGCACCTGGTCGCCGATGTGGCGCACTTCGACGTAACCGCGTGGCGCTTCACCTTCTTCGCACAACTGGATAGCGCGACGGGCGATTTTGGTGGCTTCGTCGCCGATACGCTCGAGGTCGATCACCGACTTGGAAATGCTGATGATCAAACGCAGATCGGACGCCGCCGGCTGGCGACGGGCGAGGATGCGCAGGCATTCCTCGTCGATGTTGCGCTCCATCTGGTTGATCTGGTCGTCGATCTCGCGCACTTGCTGGGCCAGGCCCGAGTCGGCCTCGATCAGCGCGGTGACCGCGTCGTTGACTTGCTTCTCCACCAGCCCGCCCATGGCCAGGAGGTGGCTGCGCACTTCCTCAAGCTCGGCGTTGAACTGCGCGGAGATGTGGTGGGTAAGGCCTTCTTTACTAATCATGTTGGCGTCCTTGGAGCGTCCGGTAAGGTGCGGAGAACCGCAGCGTCAGTGCAATCAGAACCACAGCTTCCTAGCCGTAACGACCGGTGATGTAGTCTTCGGTCTGCTTCTTCGCCGGATTGGTGAACAGGGTATCGGTATCGCCGAATTCCACCAGTTTGCCCATGTACATGAACGCGGTGTAGTCGGAAACCCGTGCCGCCTGTTGCATGTTGTGGGTCACGATGACAATGGTGAACTTGGACTTGAGCTCGTAGATCAGCTCTTCGACTTTCAGCGTCGAGATCGGGTCGAGTGCCGAGCACGGTTCGTCGAGCAGCAGTACTTCCGGCTCCACGGCGATGGTCCGGGCAATCACCAGACGCTGCTGCTGGCCGCCGGACAGGCCGAGGGCCGATTCGTGCAGGCGGTCCTTGACCTCATCCCACAGCGCCGCGCCCTTGAGGGCCCACTCCACTGCTTCGTCGAGGATGCGCTTTTTGTTGATGCCCTGGATGCGCAGGCCATAGACCACGTTTTCGTAGATGGTCTTGGGGAACGGGTTGGGCTTCTGGAACACCATGCCCACCCGGCGACGCAGCTCGGCCACATCTTCGCCCTTGCGGTAGATGTTGCTGCCGTAGAGGTTGATCGCGCCTTCCACACGGCAACCGTCCACCAGGTCGTTCATGCGGTTGAAGGTGCGCAACAGCGTGGACTTGCCGCAGCCCGACGGGCCGATAAAGGCGGTCACGCGCTGCTTGGGGATGTTCATGCTGACGTCGAACAGCGCTTGCTTCTCACCGTAGTACAGGCTCAGGCCCGGAACTTCGATGGCCACGGTTTCTTCGGCCAGGCTCAGGCTCTGCTTGTCGCGACCCAGGGCTGACATGTTGATGCCGTGGGAATGGGTTTCATGTTGCATGGGATGCTCCCTGTGCTACCAATTCGTTTCGTTGAACCGCGGCTTCATAGTGGGCCTTGCGGTTTACCTCAAATCTGTTTCCAACTCGGTTCCCTGTGGGAGCGGGCTTGCTTGCGAAAGCGTCAGGTCAGTCAACCAATCTATTACTGAGACACCGCATTCGCGAGCAAGCCCGCTCCCACATTAGGTCCGCGTTCAATTCAATCAGCTGTCCAGCGCCTTGTATTTTTCGCGCAGGTGGTTACGAATCCATACCGCCGACAGGTTCAGCGTGGCGATCACCAGCACCAGCAGGAACGCGGTGGCGTACACCAGCGGGCGGGCCGCTTCGACGTTGGGGCTCTGGAAGCCGACGTCGTAGATATGGAAGCCCAGGTGCATGATCTTCTGGTCCAGGTGCAGGTACGGGTAGTTGCCGTCCAGCGGCAGCGACGGCGCCAGCTTGACCACACCCACCAGCATCAGCGGTGCGACTTCACCCGCGGCGCGGGCCACGGCGAGGATCATGCCGGTCATCATCGCCGGGCTGGCCATGGGCAGGACGATTTTCCACAGGGTCTCCGCCTTGGTTGCACCCAGTGCCAGGGAACCTTCACGCACGGTGCGTGGGATTCGCGCCAGGCCTTCCTCAGTGGCCACGATCACCACCGGCACCGCCAGCAGCGCCAGGGTCAACGAAGCCCACAACAGGCCCGGCGTACCGAAGGTTGGTGCCGGCAGGGCTTCGGGGAAGAACAAGCGATCCACCGAACCACCCAGCACGTAGACGAAGAAGCCCAGGCCGAACACGCCGTAGACAATCGCCGGGACGCCCGCCAGGTTGTTCACCGCGATACGGATGATGCGGGTCAAGGTGTTCTGCTTGGCGTATTCACGCAGGTAGACCGCCGCCAGTACGCCAAACGGGGTCACGATCATCGCCATGATCAAGGTCATCATCACGGTGCCGAAGATCGCCGGGAAAATCCCGCCTTCGGTGTTGGCTTCCCGTGGGTCATCGCTGAGGAATTCCCAGACCTTACTGACATAGAAACCCATCTTGGTCAGGGTGCCCATGGCGTTCGGCTGGTAGGCGTGCACCACGTGGCCAATATTGATTTCCAACTCTTTGCCGTTGGCATCGCGGGCCGTGAGGCTGTCGCGGTTGAACTGGGCGTGCAGGTCGGTCAGGCGCGCTTCGACGGCCTGGTAACGGGCATTCAGCTCGGCGCGATCGGCATCCATATCGGCCTGGGCGGCGGCGTCGAGCTTGCCGTCCAGCTCCAGCTTGCGACCGTGCAGGCGGATGCGCTCGAGACCGGCGTTGATCGCGCCGATGTCGACTTTCTCAAGGGTCTTGAGATCGGCAGCCAGCTTGTTCACCCGCTCAACCCGCGCCTGCAGCTCTGGCCACGCAGCCTCGCCTTCGGCGATGACTTTGCCATCCTGCTTGACGTTGACCAGGGTGCCGTAGAAGTTGCCCCACTCACGACGCTCGATGACCATCAACTCGGCAGGCGTGGTCTGGTTGGTCAGCCACTCGCCGACGATCCAGGTGAAGTCATTGCCGTTCAAGTCACGGTTGCCGACCTTGATCAGCTCGCGGGTCATGAACTCCGGACCTTCGTCCGGCACCGGCAGGCCAGCGCTTTTCAGGCGCTCGCGCGGCACTTGTTCTTTCTGTACCACTTCGCCGATGACGATGTGGTTGGCCTGGCCCGGCACGCCGTAGTTGGCCTGGATCAGGTCAGCCGGCCAGAAGTGACCCAAGCCGCGCACGGCAATCACAGCCAGCAAACCAATGGTCATGATGACCGCGATGGCCACCGCGCCACCGCTGATCCAGACGCCGGGGGCGCCGCTCTTGAACCATCCATTCAGGGAGTTCTGTTTCACAGACTTCTACCTTTCTTAAAGCGACGAGTATTTCTTGCGCAGACGCTGACGGATCAGCTCGGCGAGGGTGTTCATGACGAAGGTAAACAACAGCAGTACCAGCGCCGAGAGGAACAGCACCCGGTAGTGACTGCCGCCCACTTCCGACTCGGGCATTTCCACCGCGACGTTGGCTGCGAGCGTTCGCAGGCCTTCGAACAGGTTCATCTCCATGACCGGGGTGTTACCCGTGGCCATCAGCACGATCATGGTTTCACCCACCGCACGGCCCATGCCGATCATCAGCGCCGAGAAGATCCCTGGGCTGGCGGTCAGCAATACAACGCGGGTCATGGTCTGCCAAGGCGTGGCGCCCAGGGCCAGGGAACCCAGGGTCAGGCCGCGCGGTACGCTGAACACGGCGTCTTCGGCGATGGAGTAGATGTTCGGGATCACCGCAAAACCCATGGCCAGGCCGACAACCAGGGCGTTGCGCTGGTCGTAGGTGATGCCAAGGTCGTGGGAGATCCACATGCGCATGTCGCCACCGAAGAACCAGGTTTCCAGGTACGGGCTCATGTACAGCGAGAGCCAGCCCACAAACAGGATCACCGGGATCAACATCGCACTTTCCCAGCCATCGGGAACCCGCAGGCGGATCGACTCAGGCAGGCGGCTGAAAGCAAAACCAGCCACCAGGATGCCAATCGGCAACAACATCAGCAGGCTGAAAATCCCCGGCAGGTGCCCTTCGACATACGGCGCCAGGAACAGGCCGGCGAAGAAGCCGAGGATCACCGTCGGCATCGCTTCCATCAGTTCGATCACCGGCTTGACCTTGCGGCGCAGGCTCGGGGCCATGAAGTAGGCGGTGTAGATCGCCGCGGCAATGGCCAGTGGTGCAGCCAGCAACATGGCGTAGAACGCGGCCTTGAGCGTACCGAAGGTCAGTGGCGCGAGGCTCATCTTGGGTTCGAAGTCGCTGTTGGCGGCGGTCGATTGCCAGACGTATTTAGGCTCGTCGTAGTTTTCGTACCAGACCTTGCTCCACAACGCGCTCCAGGACACTTCCGGGTGTGGGTTGTCGAGGGCCAACGGCTGCAGCTTGCCGCCGGCTTCGACGATCACACGGTTGGCCCGTGGCGACATGCCGAAGATGCCTTGGCCTTCTACAACCGGGTCCACCAGCAGGGTGCGATGCGCGGTGCTGTGGAACACACCGAAGTTGCCGGAGGCATCCAGGGCGGTAAAGCCTTTACGACGCTCTTCAGCGGTGATTTCCACCACGGGTGTGCTGCCCATCTGGAACGTGCGGATCTGCTTGAGGTGTTGCTCGCCATCCGGGTCGCGGGCCATGAACCACTGTGCCAGGCCGCCCTTGGAGTCGCCGACGATCAGCGAGATACCGCCCACCAGCTGGGTGCTGGCGGTGATTTCGGCGCTGCCATCTTCCAACAACTTGTATCGACCGTTGAGGCTGTTGTCGCGCAGGCTGAACACATCGGCCAGGGCGCGACCGTTGATCACATACAGCCATTGCTGGCGCGGATCGACGAAGATCGCTTTCACAGGCTCAGTCATTTGCGGCAAGTCGATGCGCTTCTGCTCGCTGACCACTTCGCCGGTCATCATGTTTTCTTCGCGGCTCACCGACAGCACGTTCAGGTGCGAACCAGAGGAACCGGCAATGACCAGCGTGGTGTCGGTGGCGTTGAGGGCCACATGCTCCAGCGGACGACCGGCCTCATCGAGCACCATCGGCGCTTCGCCGTAGGGGTATTCGATTTCCGGCGAAATGGTCTTCTTACCGTCCGGGTAGGACACTTTATAAGTGTGGCGGAACACCAGGGACTGGCCGTTGGACAGACCGAGGATCACCAGCGGGCTGCCCGGCTGGTCTTCACCGATGGACACCACACTGGCGCCGGCCGGCAGAGCCAGGTCGACCCGCTTGAGCTCAGCGCCGGTGTCGACAGTGAAGAACAATGCCTGGCCCTTGTCGGAAACCCGCATGGCGACCTGGTTCTGTTCTTCCAGCGAGATCAGCAACGGCTTGCCGGCATCCTGCATCCAGGCAGGCGTCAGGGCCTCGTCCTTGGTCAGGCTGGCACCCTGGAACAGTGGCCCGACCACGTAGGCCAGGAAGAAGAAAATCAGGGTGATAGCGCCGAGGACGGCGAGACCGCCGACCAGCACGTACCAACGGGTCAGGCGGTCCTTGAGCGCGCGGATGCGGCGCTTGCGTTGCAGCTCAGGCGTATTGAAGTCAATGCGCTTGGGAGGAGAAGTCGTCGTCATGGTGGAATTGGCCAGATCATTCATGCGCACACCCTAGCGATCCTGTATGACAGAAAGATGACAATGCAGTGACGCAAGAAATCCGCCGCGTAGCAGGGCTGGCAGCGGACCGAAAAATTAGGGGTGTAGGCACGCTTGTTGTGAGGGCGGGCAAGCCCGCTCTCACACAAGAGCATGCGTCTACACCAGGTAATGCAGGCTTATTTGCCTTCTTTCAGACCCAGCTCAGCCAGGGTCTTTTCGACCACTTTAGCTGGCAGTGGGATGTAGCCGTCTTTCACTACAACTTCCTGGCCCTGTTTGGACAGAACCAGTTTCACGAACTCGGCTTCCAGCGGGGCCAGAGGCTTGTTCGGGGCTTTGTTGATGTACACGTAGAGGAAGCGCGACAGCGGGTATTTGCCGTTCAGGGCGTTCTCTTCGGTGTCTTCGACGAACTCGCCGCCTTCTTTCTTGGCCAGGGCCACGGTTTTCACGCTGGCGGTCTTGTAGCCGATGCCCGAGTAACCGATGCCGTTCAGCGAGGAGCTGATGGACTGCACGACCGAAGCCGAACCTGGCTGTTCGTTGACATTGGGCTTGTAGTCACCTTTGCACAGGGCTTCTTCCTTGAAGTAGCCGTAGGTGCCGGATACCGAGTTACGACCGAACAGTTGCACCGGCTTGTTGGCCAGGTCACCGGTCACACCCAGGTCGCCCCAGGTCTTGACGTCAGCCTTGGCACCGCACAGACGAGTCGACGAGAACACGGCGTCGACCTGAGCCATAGTCAGGTGCTTGATCGGGTTGTCCTTGTGTACGAACACAGCCAGGGCGTCCACGGCCACCGGGATAGCAGTCGGCTTGTAGCCGTACTTCTGCTCAAAAGCCTGCAGTTCGTTGTCCTTCATCTTGCGGCTCATCGGGCCCAGGTTAGCGGTGCCTTCGGTGAGTGCAGGCGGCGCGGTGGAAGAACCGGCGGCTTGAATCTGGATATTGACGTTCGGGTATTCTTTTTTGTAGTTCTCGGCCCACAGAGTCATCAGGTTGGCCAGAGTATCGGAGCCGACACTGGACAGGTTGCCCGATACACCAGAGGTCTTGGTGTAGGGCTTGATCGCAGGGTCAACAGCGGCGACCGCGTTGGCAGTGGCTACGCCAGCAGCGACAAAAGTCATTGCCGCCATCAAACGCTTCAGTTTCATGCCTTACTCCTAGCAGATAGGGATAGTTGGATCGGGGCCAAGTATCGGTAGGCCGTGTGAACACTCTATGTCTGGAATATGACAATTAGATGAAAGGCCAGTATTGGCAGGAAAAGCGGATGCGGGAGAGAAGCTGAGTAAATGCGGGGGCGAAGCGAGGAGTTGCGGTTATTCAGAAATACTCTGTAAACGTTGTAAGAGCCGACTGCCGGCAATGGGGCCCTTGAATTGTGCGCCGTTCAAGGAGCGCCATGGCCGGCAAGCCGGTTCCTACAGGGGACTTGCCAGGATCAACGCCCGCGTTTCCACAGGTAGGCACCCACCAGCATCCCCATCGTGCAGATCACGGCGACGTAGTACGCCGGGCCCATCGGGCTTTCTTTCATCAGCAGCGACACCACCAACGGCGTCAGACCACCGAACACCGCGTAGGCAACGTTGTAGGAAAACGACAGGCCGCTGAAGCGCACCACCGGTGGGAAGGCCTTGACCATCACGTAGGGCACCACGCCGACCACGCCGACGAACAGGCCGGTAAGGGTGTACAGCGGGAACAACCAGTTTGGGTGGTCCAGCAGGCTGTGATACAGCGTCCACGAGGTCGCGAGCAGCAACGCGCAACCGGCGATCAGCACGCGCCCGGCGCCGAAGCGGTCAGCCAGTGCGCCGGAGAGGATGCAGCCCAGGCTCAGGGTGACGATCGCCAGGCTGTTGGCCTGCAACGAGACTGTCGGGCTGAAGTGGTAGATGGTCTGCAGCACGGTCGGGGTCATCAGGATCACAACGACAATGCCGGCCGACAGCAGCCAGGTCAGCAGCATCGACAGCACGATGGCGCCACGGTGGTCACGCAGGACCGCACGCAATGGCAGCTCGGCGGCCAGGGTCTTGCGCTGCTGCATTTCGGCGAAGATCGGGGTTTCGTGCAGCCAGCGGCGCAGGTACACCGAGAACAGGCCGAACACACCGCCCAACAGGAACGGGATCCGCCAGGCGTAGTCCGACACTTGCTCCGGGGTGTAGATCGTGTTGATCGCGGTGGCCACCAGCGAACCCAGGAGGATCCCGGCGGTCAGGCCGCTGGTCAGGGTGCCGCAGGCATAGCCAATATGGCGTGGCGGTACATGTTCAGAAACAAAAACCCACGCGCCCGGCACTTCTCCACCAATCGCCGCGCCCTGGATCACGCGCATCAGCAACAACAGGATCGGGGCCCACAGGCCGATCTGCGCGTAGGTCGGCAACAGGCCCATGATCAGGGTCGGCACCGCCATCATGAAGATGCTCAGGGTGAACATCTTCTTGCGCCCCAGCAGGTCGCCGAAGTGCGCCATGATGATCCCGCCCAGCGGCCGCGCCAGGTAGCCGGCGGCGAAGATGCCGAAGGTCTGCATCAGGCGCAGCCATTCGGGCATGTCGGCGGGGAAAAACAGTTTCCCGACCACAGTGGCGAAGAACACGAAGATGATGAAGTCGTAGAACTCCAGCGCGCCCCCCAGGGCGGACAGCGACAGGGTTTTGTAGTCGTTGCGGTTCAGCGGTCGTGCGGGCGGCGCAATGCTTGAAGGCACTGTGGTCATGGCAAGGCTTCTCTTATTAGGTCAGATCAGGAATCCGCAACAGTGCTGGTTTGGCCTGGCAGGTCCGGCAAGATAACAAATTGCCCGCAAAAGCACAGTCTAAACACCTGCACAGCGACTGGCGTCGACTCGCAAAGTCACCACCTTGCAAGGCCCGCCTATTCCCTCTTCGAATTATTATCGGGGACCGAAAACGCCAGCAAATACTGGAGCGCAGAGTTCAAAAGGCACAATGGTCAAACCCCTCAAGTTGCATGACTGTTTTGGCCATTTCCTTGACGCCTGTAAAGCCGTGCAGATAGATGTACAAAATCAGGGCCGGACGGTCGTCGCGCAGGCTATCGACCGATATACTGCCCACCTTGCACCGGCATATCCGTGGAAGTTGCGCGAAAACGTCGTTGGCACCGGCCAGCCGATTTCGCAGAGTTTCCCTTCAGGCGCCTTTCGAAAAACGTGACGAACGTAGTATGTTCGGGGCTGAATCGTTTTTCCAAGACGGCTATTCACCGATTACATAGTCCAAGAGTCACGGGTCAGAGGCACCCCCGGCATGATCGAACTCGAACAAGAAGATCCTATCCCGCAAGGCGATCTCGCCCTGCAAATCACCGCACTCCCCCGTGAAACCAACGGTTTCGGCGATATTTTCGGCGGCTGGCTGGTGGCGCAGATGGACCTCGCTGGCACGGCAATGGCCAGCAAGGTCGCCGGTGGTCGCGTGGCTACCGTCGCCATTGACCGCATGGCCTTCCTGGTTCCGGTGGCAGTGGGCGCGCAGCTGTCCTTCTACACCCAGGCCCTGGAAATCGGCCGCAGCTCGATCCAGATGATGGTCGAAGTGTGGAGCGATGACCCGCTGTCCAGCGAATGGCGCAAAGTCACCGAGGCGGTGTTTGTGTTCGTCGCCATTGATGGCAGCGGTCGCACTCGCTCGGTTCCGTCGCGGGCGCGTTAAACCTCGCGGCGGTTTGGCGGTCCATTGCCCCATTGCCTGTCACTAAGAGAGCCTTGTATGCCTACGCCCCACCTTGAAACCGTGAAAATGGATGAGCTGGACTGCTGGCGCATCCGCCACAACGGCGCCGAAGTGCTGGTGGCCCAACAAGGCGCGCACATCTTCAGCTACCAGCCCGCGGGCGCCAAGCCGGTGATCTGGCCCAACGACCAGGCCGTGTTCAAGGCTGGCAAAGGTATCCGTACGGGTGTGCCGGTGTGCTGGCCGTGGTTTGGTGTGTTTGACCGCAACCCGCAAAGCGTCAAGGCGATGCGCCAGAGTGATCAGCCGGCCGGCGCCCATGGTTTCGCGCGCACGGCCATCTGGACCTTGTCCGGCGTCGAAGACAATCGGGTTGAGCTGGTATTGCCGGTACCTGCTGGCGGCTTCCCGGATTGGCCGCATCAGGTCGATCTGAAAATGAGCATCCTGCTCGACGAGCAACTGCATATCCGCCTGACCAGCCACAACCGTGGCACCGACAACGTGACCATCAGCCAGGCGCTGCACAGCTACTTCGCAGTCAGCGACGTGCGCAAGGTGCAGGTCGAAGGCCTGGACGGATTGGACTATATCGATACCGTCGACGGCTGGGTGACCAAGCAACAGGCCGGCGCACTGCACTTCGCTGCAGAGACCGATCGTATCTACCTCGATACTCCAGCTCAATTGAACATCGTCGATCAAGACTGGCAACGCCGGATCCAGCTCACC
The DNA here is from genome assembly GCF_012985645.1 of Pseudomonas sp. WS 5410. Classification (NCBI taxonomy): domain Bacteria; kingdom Pseudomonadati; phylum Pseudomonadota; class Gammaproteobacteria; order Pseudomonadales; family Pseudomonadaceae; genus Pseudomonas; species Pseudomonas sp. WS 5410. Next base: position 230,237 of record NZ_JAAQWS010000008.1, read on the forward strand.
AGCGAAGGGTCCAAATCGACCGTGATCTGGAACCCTTGGACCGAACGGGCCAAGGCTTTCGATGATATGGCCGACGATGGCTGGCAGGGCATGCTGTGCATCGAGACGGCGAACGTGCTGGACGATGTGGTGGCATTGGCACCGGGTGCTAGTCACACCATGGGTGTGAGCATCGCCAGCCTGCCCCTGTAAACCCAATCGAATGTGGGAGCAGGCTTGCTCCCACAAGGGGATTTTTGGCGCCGGTTACAGGTCCGATTCCTGCACCACCCGCACCACCCCCGCATCCAGCGCATACGCTGCATCCGCCAGGTCGTTGTTGACCGTCTCCACCTTCAACGTGCCAGTGACCCACAACGGCGTGTAGATATCGTCCAGCTTCAAGCCTTTGGGATAGCGCACCAGCACCAGTTGATTGGGCGGCGGCGGCGGTACGTGAATGCAGGCGCCCGGGTAAGGCACCAGGAAAAACAGGGTGCTGCGGCCCTTGGCATCGGTTTCCAATGGCACCGGATAACCGCCAAGACGGATGTGCTTGCCGTTCATGGCGGCCACGGTCTTGGTCGAATACATCACCGCCGGCAAGCCCTTGCTCTGTTTCAGGCCACCCTTTTCGGTAAAGGTGCCCAGGGCTTCTGGGGAGTTGTGGTCGATATCCGGCATTTGTTCGAGAGCCTTCTGGTCCGACTCGGGCATCAGTTCCAGCCAGTCGGTTTCCGTAAGCTCAGCGGCGTGGGCCAGGCTTGAACCCAGCAAAAGGACAGTCAACAGAAGGCGGCGCATGAAGGGGCTCGGCAAATAAGAACAGTGCCGGCATTCTAGCCCTCTGCGCCTGCGCAGCGCAGAGGGCTTGTCGCTAAATTACTTCTTTTTCAGCAGACCGTAGATCACCAGCAACACAATGGCACCCACCAGCGCGCCAATGAAACCTGCACCCTGACCTGCCTGGTAGATACCCAGGGCCTGACCGCCATAGGTCGCCGCCAGGGAGCCGGCGATACCCAGCAGGATGGTCATGATCCAGCCCATGCTGTCGTCGCCTGGTTTCAGGAAACGCGCCAGCAGGCCGACGATCAAACCGATAAAGATGGTCCCAATGATACCCATGGCATTTCCCTCTGAATGAAAGTTAGCTGAAGCCTAGTCAGACTTTGGCGTCCTGCAATCAGAGGATGGCGGTCACCAATGGTTCCCGCCAGCCCGTGGGTTATTGCGCGGCGATCAGCGCCTGGACCTTGGCGATCTGCGCGTCGAGTGTCGCGCGGTCCTTGCAACGCAGGTTGGCGTGGCCGACCTTGCGCCCGGCCTTGAACGCCTTGCCGTAGTGATGCAGGTGGCAGTCATCAATCGCAATGACCTGCTCTACCGGCGGCACCACGCCAATGAAGTTGAGCATCGCGCTCTCGCCCACCTTGGCCGTGGAACCCAGTGGCAAGCCCGCTACCGCCCGCAGGTGGTTTTCGAACTGGCTGCACTCGGCGCCTTCGGTGGTCCAGTGCCCGGAGTTATGCACGCGCGGGGCAATTTCGTTGGCCTTGAGGCCACCGTCGACTTCAAAGAACTCGAATGCCATCACGCCGACATAATCCAGTTGCTTGAGCACTCGGCTGGAATAGTCTTCGGCCAGGGCCTGCAACGGGTGGTCGGTGCTGGCCACGGACAGCTTGAGAATGCCGCTGTCGTGGGTGTTGTGCACCAACGGGTAGAAGCGCGTTTCGCCATCACGGGCGCGCACGGCCACCAGCGAGACTTCGCCGGTAAACGGCACGAAGCCTTCCAGCAGGCAGGCGACGCTGCCCAGTTCGGCGAACGTGCCGACCACATCGGCTTCGGTACGCAGGACTTTCTGGCCCTTGCCGTCATAACCCAGGGTGCGGGTTTTCAACACCGCCGGCAGGCCGATGCTGGCGACCGCCGCATCCAGGTCCGCCTGGGACTGGATGTCAGCGAAGGCCGGAGTCGGAATGCCCAGGTCCTTGAACATGCTCTTTTCGAACCAGCGGTCACGGGCGATGCGCAGCGCTTCAGCGCTCGGGTACACCGGGACGAATTGCGACAGGAACGCCACGGTTTCGGCTGGCACGCTTTCGAATTCGAAGGTCACCAGATCGACTTCATCGGCCAATTGGCGCAAGTGGTCCGGGTCGCTGTAGTCCGCCCGCAGGTGTTCGCCCAGGGCCGCCGCACAGGCGTCCGGCGCCGGATCAAGAAACGCGAAGTTCATCCCCAGCGGCGTACCCGCCAAGGCCAGCATGCGACCCAGTTGGCCGCCACCGATTACACCGATTTTCATCAATCAACAACCTCAGGCGATGCGTGGGTCTGGATTGTCCAGGACGCTGTCAGTCTGTTCGGCGCGAAATTTCTTCAGGGCCGCGTGGAACTGTGGATGCTTGGCGCCCAGGATACTGGCCGACAGCAATGCCGCGTTGATCGCGCCGGCCTTGCCAATCGCCAGGGTGGCCACCGGAATCCCGGCGGGCATCTGCACGATGGACAGCAGCGAATCCACACCCGAGAGCATCGACGACTGCACCGGCACGCCGAGCACCGGCAAGTGGGTCTTGGCCGCACACATGCCCGGCAGGTGGGCTGCGCCACCGGCACCGGCGATAATCACCTCGATGCCACGGGATTCTGCTTCATCGGCATACTGGAACAGCAAGTCCGGCGTGCGGTGGGCGGAAACCACCTTCACTTCAAACGGAATGCCGAGTTTTTCCAGCATATCGGCGGTGTGGCTAAGGGTGGACCAATCGGACTTGGAGCCCATGATCACGCCAACCAATGCACTCATCGTCGTGCCTCTTCTCTCTGGGCGCCCGCAGGCGCGTCAAAAAACAACAAGCCACGCGGGAAATCCGGCGTGGCTTGTTGTACGAATTAAGGCCGGTTGGACCGGCCGAAGGCCGCGCAGTATACCGTAATAATGCAGATAAACAGCCCCTGTGCCGACCATCTGTCTTACGCTTCAAACCTGCGGTTTTATTGACTTTAGAGTCAGCGAAAACACCCCGAAATACTCTGGGAGCTGGCTTGCCTGCAATGTCGGCTGATACACCGCTATCGCAGCATAGGTATCTACACAACTCTCTATCTAGTGCTTATTGGGTTTGTGTGCATATCCGTTGCTGCGGTAATGGCCACTTAGGGTTCCGCCCTTACGGCGGGTCACTTTCGAAGAGCGCGAAGCTGCCTTCCCCTGTGGGAGCGGGCTTGCCCGCGATGACGGTGTATCAGTCGATAAATCTATTGGCTGACCTGCCGCCATCGCAGGCAAGCCAGCTCCCACATTTGTTCTGTGTTGGGCTCAGCTATTCTGCGCCGCCCCACCTTCCAGCTTGCGCCACAGCAATCGCACGTTCGCCTTGCGCACCAACGCACAGCGATACAGGCGAATCTCCAGCGGCACATGCCACTGCGGCCCGCCACACACCACCAGCTCGCCCCGGGCCAGTTCGGCGCGCACGCTCAACTGTGGCACCCAGGCAATCCCCAACCCTTCCAGGGCCATGCTTTTCAGGCTGTCGGCCATGGCGGTTTCATACACCGTGGTAAAGCGCAGCGCGCGCTGGCGCAACAGCAGGTTCACCGAACGGCCGAGGAACGCCCCGGCGCTGTAGGCCAGCAGCGGCACACTGCCCTCGCCTTCCAGGTCGAACAACGGCTTGCCATCGGCATCGGCGGCGCACACCGGGAGCATTTCAGTGTTGCCCAAGTGCAGTGACGGGAAAATCTCCGGATCCATTTGCATGGCTGCGTCCGGATCGTAGAACGCCAGCATCAGGTCGCAGCCGCCTTCGCGCAGGGCATGCACCGCATCGCCGACGTTGGTGGCGACCAGGCGCGTGGCGATGTTCAGCCCTTCGTTGCGCAATTGCGCGATCCAGCGTGGGAAAAAACCCAGCGCCAGGGAGTGCGCTGCCGCCACTTGCATGACTTCGCCCTGGCCGCCTTCAAGGTGATGCAAATGCCGCAGCACCTCGCCCAGTTGCTCGACCACCGTGCGCGCCGTGACCAAAAACAACTGCCCCGCTGCCGTCAGCTCGACGGGCGTGCGCGAGCGGTTGACCAGGGTCAGCCCCAGGGCCGCCTCAAGGCTGCGGATGCGTCGACTGAAGGCCGGCTGGGTGACAAAGCGCCGCTCCGCCGCCTGGGAGAAGCTGCGCGTGGCCGCCAGGGCGCTAAAGTCTTCCAGCCATTTGCTTTCAAGGTTCATCTGATTCTCCAGGGCATGCACCATTTTGGCACACACGCCCGCCATGATAACCGGGTCACATCAACATTATGCCGTTTGTGCATAGGCCAGCGCTTAATAGCATTGGCCCAAAAATTTCCACAAGCCTAGCATTCACAGCGTTCCGGCCTAGCCCGGGTCCATATCGAGATGATTTCCGTCATGTCCTCTGCTGCATCATTCCGTACAGAAAAAGACCTGCTTGGCGTACTCGAAGTACCTGCCCAAGCGTACTACGGCATCCAGACCCTGCGAGCGGTGAACAACTTCCGTCTCTCCGGCGTTCCGATTTCGCATTACCCGAAATTGGTGGTCGGTCTGGCAATGGTCAAGCAAGCCGCCGCTGATGCCAACCGCGAGTTGGGCCAGCTCAGCGAAGCCAAGCACGCTGCCATCAGCGAAGCCTGTGCCCGCCTGATACGCGGCGACTTCCACGAAGAGTTCGTGGTGGACATGATTCAAGGCGGCGCTGGCACTTCAACCAACATGAATGCCAACGAAGTCATCGCCAACATCGCGTTGGAGGCCATGGGCCACAACAAGGGCGAATACCAATACCTGCACCCCAACAACGACGTGAACATGGCGCAGTCGACCAACGACGCCTATCCGACCGCGATCCGCCTGGGTCTGCTGTTGGGCCATGACGCGCTGCTGGCCAGCCTCGACAGCCTGATCCAGGCGTTCGCCGCCAAAGGTGTCGAGTTCGGCCACGTCCTGAAAATGGGCCGCACCCAACTGCAAGACGCCGTACCGATGACCCTCGGCCAGGAATTCCGCGCCTTCGCCACGACCCTGGGTGAAGACCTGGCACGCCTCAAGACCCTGGCTCCGGAGCTGCTGACCGAAGTCAACCTGGGCGGCACCGCCATCGGTACCGGCATCAACGCCGACCCGCGTTACCAGGCCCTGGCCGTGCAACGCCTGGCCACCATCAGCGGCCAGCCGCTGGTACCGGCGGCCGACCTGATCGAAGCCACCTCCGACATGGGCGCGTTCGTGCTGTTCTCCGGCATGCTCAAGCGTACCGCGGTGAAGCTGTCGAAGATCTGCAACGACCTGCGCCTGCTGTCCAGCGGCCCACGCACCGGGATCAACGAAATCAACCTGCCAGCGCGTCAGCCAGGCAGCTCGATCATGCCCGGCAAGGTCAACCCGGTCATCCCGGAAGCCGTGAACCAGGTGGCCTTCCAGGTCATCGGTAACGACCTGGCCCTGACCATGGCGGCCGAAGGCGGCCAACTGCAACTGAACGTGATGGAGCCGCTGATCGCTTTCAAGATCTTCGACTCGATCCGCCTGCTGCAACGCGCCATGGACATGCTGCGCGAACACTGCATCGTCGGCATCACCGCCAACGAAGCACGCTGCCGCGAACTGGTGGAGCACTCCATCGGCCTGGTCACCGCGCTGAACCCGTACATCGGCTATGAAAACGCCACCCGCATCGCCCGTATCGCCCTTGAAAGCGGCCGTGGCGTGCTGGAGCTGGTGCGCGAAGAAGGCTTGCTCGACGACGCCATGCTCGACGACATCCTGCGCCCGGAAAACATGATTGCCCCGCGTCTGGTGCCTTTGAAGGCCTGAACGCATGTAGCACCGCTCACCAGGTTGAGGGACTAGACACCTCTCACCCTTTTGAGGGCTTGAAGATTTCGATCTTCAGGCCCTTTTTTTTGCTTTTTTAACGCCTGCCCCCTGAGCGAGTTGGCTCGCTCCCACTCGCACCTATATAGAAGCGCGCAACTGCGTTTTATATATAAAACAAATAAGCCGATTATTAACTTCCCCGCGTTACCTGAAAAAGCACCGACCTCTCGCAACTTCCCATTACATGCCCGAACAGTGTGCAAATTCGTGCCATATAATAACCAACGTTTCATATATGAAACGTCAAACTTTCAACTACTTAACCCCAAGTCATTCATATAAAAGGACATTTACTAAAAACCTGTAGGAAATAAACCCCTGGCATTGTTCATGCACTAAACGGCGTATCACCTATAAAACAGACCAGAGTACCTTCCTGATGGCTGTGAAAGAGATGTACGCCGTGACGCCCCAATGGAATAACCAAGCTCTCAGGGAAGAGCTGGAGCCGACTGAAATTGAATTTCGCAATGTCGGTAAATGTTTCCCTGCCAAGGGTAAAGCGGACGCGCCCTTCGCCATTCGCGAGGTGAACTTCAAGATTCGCCGGGGTGAAGTGGTGTCGATCATCGGCCCTTCCGGTTGCGGCAAGAGCACCATCCTGAACATGGGCTCGGGTCTGTACCGCCCCAGCGAAGGTGAAGTGTTCGTCGGTGGCGAGCCGGTCACCGGGCCGGTGCCGCAGGTTGCGTTCATGCTGCAAAAGGACCTGCTGATGCCCTGGCGCAGCATCCGCCGCAACGTCGAACTGGGCCTGGAAATCCAGGGTGTGCCTGCCGCCACCCGGCAGAAGGTGGCCCTGGACCTGCTCGACCGCTGCCACCTCAATGGCTACGCCGATCACTACCCGTTCCAGCTCTCCGGTGGCATGCGCCAGCGCGCCGCCCTGGCCCGCACCCTGGCCATCGACCCGCAGGTGCTGTTCCTCGACGAGCCGTTCTCGGCCCTCGATGCCCAGACCAAGATGATCCTGCAACAGGACATGGCACGGATGCTCTTCGACGAGAAGAAAACCGCGCTGTTCATCACCCACGACCTGATCGAAGGCATCGCCATGTCCGACCGCTTGCTGGTCATGAGCGCCCGCCCCGGCACGATCATCGAAGAGATCAGCATCGACCTGCCGTTTCGCGACAACCCCCTGGAGCGCCGCAAGCTGCCGGAAATCGGCCCGCTGGTAGGCCGCCTGATGGAGTTGCTCCAGGTCGGCGCCGACACCGAACTGCACTGATCACCGCCCTTGCGGCCCCCAACCGATTCCGGAGTCCCCATGCTCAAGTCTCTGTTTCAACGTCTTTGCGCCCTCAGCCTGGGCCTCGGTGTGGCCTGTGCCGCCCAGGCGCAGCCGACCAAGGTCACCTACCTGCTGCCGGCGCCGCCCAACTCGCCCGCGTTCGCACCGTGGATCATCGCCAAGGAAAAGGGCTACTACACGGCCCAGGACCTGGACCTGACGTTCATCGCCGCCAAAGGTGGCGTGGATGTGGCGAAGCAGATCGGCGCCGGTAACGCGTTGATCGGCGGGGCCATCGGTGACACGCCTATCGTGGTGCGGGCCAATGGCATCCCGGTACGCGCCGTGGCGGTGCTGGGCGACGGCGGCGTGACGATGATCGCCACCAACGCCAAGGACAACATCAACAGCGTCAGCGACCTCAAGGGCAAGACCATGACGGTGATGTCGTACTCCGACACCACCTACTACGCCCTGCTCGCTTCGCTGCGCAAAGCCGGGTTGGGCAAGAACGACGTGAACATCCAGGCCGCCGGCCCCGCCGGCGTCTGGCAGTTGTTCTCCGCCAACAAGGCCCAGGCCATGGCCGGGGTGCCGGACTGGGTGATCAATGCCGAGGAAGCCGGGGTGCAGATCAAGTTGATCCCCCAGGACCAGATCTTCGAAAGCATGGCCCAGGCGATTCTCGCTTCCGACGACGCCATCAAGAACCAGCCCAAGCTCGTGCGCGGCGTGGTCCAGGGCACCCTGCAAGGCATGCGCGACATCATCCAGGACCCGCGCGCCGCTGCCGTGACCTTCGCCAAGGCGGTACCGGCGTATGCCGGCAAGGAGGACTCGCTGGAGAAGATCTTCAAGCTCTACGTCGAACACGTCTACGCCAAGCAGGCCGTGCTCGGGCACATCGATCCGCAGCACCTGGACAAGGTTCTGCAGTTCTATGTCAGCGAAGGCATCGTCACCCAGGCGACCCCGCTTGAAGACCTCTTCACCAACCAATTCGTCGACAGCCCGGTCGCCGCACAGTGAACCACCGGGACATTGAGGTACGTACACGATGAAAAACAATAACTCCGTGCTCGGTAGCGTCGCGCTGCTGATCCTGTTCCTGGTCCTCTGGCAATGGGGCCCCGGCCTGCTCGGCATGCCCGAGTTCGTCATGCCCAAACTCAGCCGCGTAGCCCAGGAAGGCCTGGTGATGTGGCAGACCGGCGGCCTGCTGCAACACACCCTGATCACCGCGCTGGAGATCGTTGTCGGCTTCGCCCTCGGCGCCCTGCTGGGGGTGGTGATCGGTGTCTCGCTGGGCCTGTCGCCGGCTGCCGAGGCCATGTTGTCGCCGTACATCCTGGCCTTGCAGATCGCGCCGAAAGTCGCCTTCGCGCCGCTGTTCGTGATGTGGCTGGGCTACACCATCTACCCGAAGATTCTGATCGCGATCCTGATCGTGTTTTTCCCGGTGATGATCAACGTGCTCTCGGCGATCCGCACCGTCGACCCGGACATGATCAACCTGGTACGCACCATGAACGCCAACCGCTGGCAGATCTTCCGCCTGGTGGAGTTCCCCTCGGCCATGGCCGCACTGTTTTCCGGCCTGCGCATTGCCTCGACCCTGGCCGTGATCGGCGTCACCGTCGGTGAACTGGTCGGCGGCAACCAGGGCCTGGGCTTTTTGCTGGTGGACGCCGAGGGCCAGGGCAATACCGCCGGGGTGTTCGTCGCCATTGTCGCGCTGACCCTGATTGGGGTGATCGCCTACGGCGCAGTGGTGTGGGCGGAAAAACGCGTCCTGCACTACATGCCCAAAGCCATGTTGAGCACCCAATGATGAGCCGCCATGACCTTTTGCTTGCAGGCCGTCGCGTGCTGGTCACCGGTGGCGCCCGTGGCCTGGGCTATGCCTTTGCCCAGGCCATCGGCCAGGCCGGTGCCCGAGTGGTGATTGCCGATGTGCTGCACGAACGTGTGCAGCAGGCCGCCTGTGAATTGCGGGCGCTGGGCCTGGATGTGCAGGCCGTCACCGTCGACCTGGCCCAACCCGCGTCGATCCAGGCCTGTGTCGACGCGACGATCAGCCTGTTGGGCGGCCTCGATGGCTTGGTGAACAACGCCTCGATCACCAACTCCGGCGGCAAGGGCTGCGAAGCATTGAGCATCGACACCTGGGACCAGGTGATGCAGGTCAACGTGCGCGGCACCTGGCTGATGACCACCGCCTGCCTGCCGGCCCTGCGCGCCAGCGGCCAGGGCGCCATCGTCAACCTGGCCTCGGACACCCCACTGTGGGGCGCGCCGAACCTGTTGGCCTATGTCGCCAGCAAGGGCGCGATCATCGCCATGACCCGCAGTCTGGCGCGGGAGCTGGGCAGCGACAACATCACCGTCAACGCCATCGCCCCCGGCCTGGTGCTGGTGGAAGCCACCGCCTACGTGCCCGAGGCGCGCCACCGTTTGTACAACGACCAACGGGCCCTGCAACGCCCGCAATTGCCCGAAGACGTCAGCGGCGCCGTGCTGTTCGCGCTGTCCGACCTTGCCCGCTTTATCACTGGACAAACCCTGCCGGTCAACGGCGGGTTCGTCATGCCTTGATCTGGAGACTGTCATGACTGATCTATCTGCCCAAAACGACACCCCGAAAAGCTGGGACCGCCCTGCCGGCGCCAGCCTGGAAAGCTGGATGAGCACGCGCATCGCCCGTTACGAGACGCGCAAGTACGACTGGGATGCCCTGAAGTTCCAGGCTGACTACGACCCCAAGTTCCGCCGCGCGCAAATGCGCTACATCGGCACGGGCGGCACTGGCATCAGCACCGACATGAACACCATCCCGTCGGAGCACTTCACCTTTTCCACCATGGTCATCCCGGCCGGCCACGAAGGCCCGCCGCACCTGCACATTGACGTCGAAGAAGTGTTTTTCGTGCTGCGCGGCAAACTCAAGGTGGTGCTGGAAAAGGACGGCGAGCGCTTCGAGACCATCCTCACCGACCGCGACGTGATTTCCGTGCCGCCCGGCGTGTACCGCGAAGAAATCAACATCGGCGATGAAGACGCGCTGATGTGCGTGATGCTCGGCGCGAAAAAACCGATCACCCCGACCTATCCGCCAGAGCACCCTCTGGCCTCGATCAAGCGCGGGTAAGCCCATGTTGCCAGGACTCACGCACGCCGCTTCGACGGCTGACCTGCAAGCCCAACTGCAGCGCGACTTCCCCCAGCAACGGGTCGCGTCAGCAGGTGGTCAGCAGGCCCTGCGGGTATGCGGCACGGGACCGGCAGTGGTGTTGCTGCACGGCATCGGCTCCGGCGCGGCGTCCTGGCTGCAGGTGGCACAACATCTGGCGGCCCAGGCGCGGGTCATCGCCTGGGACGCGCCCGGCTATGGCGACTCCAGCCCCCTGGAATCGCAAGTACCCAAGGCCGAGCAATACGCCGCGCGCCTGGTGCAGATGCTCGATGCGCTGGAGGTGGACGAGTGCGTACTGGTCGGCCATTCCCTGGGCGCACTGACCGCCCTGGCCTTGGCCCGCAGTGCCCAGGCCAGACGCGTGAGCCGCCTGGTACTGATCAGCCCCGCTCGTGGCTATGGCGCGCCCGAGCGCAACGCGCAGCGCCAGCAAGTGCGCCAGCAACGCCTGGACAACCTGCAACGCCTGGGCATCGCCGGGCTGGCCGAGCAGCGCAGCGCCCACATGCTCTCGCCCAGTGCCCAGCCCCAAGCGTTGGCCTGGGTGCACTGGAACATGGCCCGCCTAAACCCGCTGGGCTATCGCCAGGCCATCGAACTGCTGTGCGGCGACGACTTGCTGCGCCACGGCCAACCTGCAATGCCCTGCGAGGTGCATTGCGGCGAAGCCGACAGCATCACCCCACCCGACACCTGCCTGGGCGTGGCCAAGGCCCTGGGTGCCAGCTTCAACCTGATCGCCGACGCAGGCCATGCCAGCCCCATCGAACAACCGCTGGTGGTTGCCGGTCGCCTGGCCTACGCCCTCAAACAATCCCTGACAGGTAGAACCCTATGAACGACTCAGATCTGCTGAAGGATGCTCAGGACAAATACATCGTGCCGGGCCTGGAGCGCGGCTTGTTGCTGCTCTGCGAGTTCAGCCGGCGCAACCGGACCCTGACCGCGCCGGAGCTGGCGCGGCGCCTGGCGCTGCCGCGCTCGACGATTTTCCGCTTGCTGACCACCCTGGAAACCATGGGCTTCGTCACCCGCAGCGGCAACGAATACCGCCTGGGCATGTCGGTGCTGCGCCTGGGATTCGAGTACCTGGCGTCGCTGGAGCTGACCGAACTCGGCCAGCCACTGCTGGCCCGTTTGTGCGACCGGGTTAACTACCCGAGCAACCTGGTGGTGCGCGACGGGCGTTCCATCGTGTACGTGGCCAAGGTGTCGCCGCCTTCGGTGTTCTCCAACGCGGTCAACGTCGGCACCCGCCTGCCGGCCCATGCCACGGTGCTGGGGCGCATCCTCCTCGAAGACCTGTCACTGGCCGAACTGCGCGAGCTGTACCCCGAGGAGCACTTGGAACAGCACTCCCACTGCACCCCGAAAACCGTGATGGAGCTGTTCGACATGCTCCAGGCCGACCGCCAGCGCGGCTTTGTCAGCGGCGAAGGGTTCTTTGAATCGGCGATTTCCACAGTGGCCGCGCCCGTGCGCGACCAGAGCGGCGACATCGTGGCCGCCCTCGGCGTGACCATCCCGACCACGCAGATCGGTCATGTGAATTTTGAAGAGCTGCTGAACCAAGTGCGGCGCAGCGCCGACGAGCTGTCGCGCCTGCTCAACTACAACGGCGGCGCCCACAGCGGGCAGCCCCGCGTCACTGCCTTGATGAGAGATTGAGATGAGCCTTTATTCATTGCAGGGCCGCACCGCAATCGTCACCGGAGGCTCCTCGGGCATAGGCCTGGCATGCGTCGAACTGCTGCTGGAAGCCGGTGCGGCCGTTGCGTTTTGCGGCCGCGATGCAGAACGCCTGCGCCGTGCCGAAAGCGACCTGCGCCAACGTTTCCCGCAAGGCCAACTGCTGGCCCAGGTGTGCGATGTGCTCAATGGCGAATCGGTCAACGCCTTTGCCAGCGCCAGCCAGGCCGCGCTGGGCGCCGCCAGCGTGCTGATCAACAACGCCGGGCAAGGCCGGGTCTCGACCTTTGCCGACACCACCGACAGCGCCTGGACCGAAGAGCTGCACCTGAAGTTTTTTTCGGTGATCAACCCGGTCCGCGCCTTCACGCCGCAGCTGCAAAGCCAGGCCGACGCCGCGATTGTCTGCGTCAACTCGCTGCTGGCCAGCCAGCCGGAACCGCACATGGTCGCCACCTCCGCTGCCCGCGCCGGGATCAAGAACCTGGTGCGCTCGATGGCCACCGAGTTCGCCCCGCTAGGCATCCGCGTCAACGGCATCCTGATTGGCCTGGTGGAGTCCGGGCAATGGCGCCGCCGCTTCGAGGCGCGTGAAGAACGCGACCTCGACTGGGCGCAATGGACCGCCCGCCTGGCCCAACAAAAACATATTCCCCTGGGGCGCCTGGGCCTGCCGATTGAAGCGGCCCGCGCGATCCTGTTTCTGGCCTCGCCTCTGTCGGCTTACACCACAGGCAGCCATATCGATGTCTCTGGAGGCCTGTCCCGCCATGCGTAATGAAAACACTGTCACCGTGGGCGCTGCCATCACCGCCTTTCTCGAACAATGCGACGTCAAGGCCGCGTTTGGCGTGATCTCGATCCACAACATGCCGATCCTCGATGCCTTCGCCGTGCGCGGCAATATCCGCTTTGTCATGGCCCGGGGTGAAGCCGGCGCCGCCAACATGGCCGACGCCTATGCCCGCACCACCGGTGGCCTGGGTGTGTGCCTGACCTCCACCGGCACTGCCGCCGGCAATGCGGCTGGGGCCATGGTTGAAGCGCAGACTGCCGGCACCCCGGTGCTGCACATCACCGGGCAGATCGAGACGCCGTACCTGGACCAGGAACTGGCGTATATCCACGAAGCCCGCGACCAGTTGAACATGCTCAAGGCCGTGTCCAAGGCGGCCTTCCGCGTGCGCAGCGTCGAGACCGCCATCAGCACCCTGAAGCTCGCGGTGCAGACCGCGCTGACCGCGCCCACCGGCCCGGTCAGCGTCGAGATCCCGATCGACATCCAGTCGGCCTTTATCCCAATGCCCACCGACCTGTCGCCACTGCCGATCCCGGTCGCTGTGCCGGCACCGGAAGCCCTCGACCTGGTGGCCGCGCGCCTGGCCAGTGCCAAACGCCCGATGCTCTGGCTCGGTGGCGGCGCGCGGCATGCCGGGGCGCAGGTCAAGCGCCTGCTGGCGATGGGCGTGGGGGTGATCACCTCGACCCAGGGTCGCGGCGTGGTTAACGAAGACGACGAACGTTGCCTGGGGGCCTTTTCGCAGAACAAGCGGGTCGAGCAGTTCCTGCAAACCTGCGATGCACTGCTGATCGCCGGGTCGCGCCTGCGCAGCAATGAGACCTTCAAGTACGCGCTCAAGCTGCCGCAGAACACGCTGCGCATCGACGCCAACCCGGCCATCGAAGGCCGCAGCTATGCCAGCGAACTGTTTATCTGCGGCGACGCGGCCCTGGCCCTGGAAGGGTTGGCTGACCGCCTGGAAGGCCGCCTGCACACCGACCCGCAGTTCCTCGCCGAACTCAAGGCCGTGCGTGAACAGTCGCGCAGCCAACTGGTCGCGGACCTGGGCCCGTACTCGGCGATGGTCGAGCAATTGCAGGCCAGCACCGGGCGCAACTTCTCCTGGGTGCGCGATGTGACCCTGTCCAACAGCATCTGGGGCAACCGCCTGCTCAACCTGTACCACCCGCGCGCCGGGGTTCACGCCTTGGGCGGCGGTATTGGCCAGGGCCTGGCGATGGGCATCGGTGCCGCGGTGGCAGCCGCTGAAACCGCGCCCGAGCGCAAGGTGTTTGCCCTGGCGGGCGATGGCGGTTTCATCCTCAACCTGGGTGAGCTGGCGACCCTGGTCCAGGAGCGCGCCAACCTGGTGATTCTGCTGATGAACGACCAGCGCTACGGGGTGATCCGCAATATCCAGGACGCGGTCTACGGCAGCCGGCATTGCTATGTCGACCTGCACACCCCGGACTACACCAAGCTCGCCGAATCCATGGGCCTGCGCCATGGCCTGGTCACCGACCTCAAGGATTTCGGCAAGGTGGTTGACAGCGCCTTGAGCCAGCCCGGCCCGTTCCTGCTGGAAGTGGACATGCTCAGCGTGGGCAACTTCGCCACCCAGTTCGCCGGCCCGCCCAACAGCGAAACCAAAGCCCAGAAGGCCACCGCCTGAGGATCGTCGCATGTTGCATATCACCATGATCGGCTGCGGCGCCATTGGCGTCGGCGTGCTGGAGCTGCTGGAGAACGATCCGCAGTTGTGCGTGGATTACGTCATCGCTTCCGAGGGCTCCGAAGCCCTGGTGCGCCAGCGCCTGGCCAGTTTCAAACAACCGCCGCAGGTGCTGACCGCCTTGCCGGCCGATACGCGCCCGGATTTGCTGGTGGAGTGCGCCGGCCACCGCGCCATCGAAGAGCATGTGCTGCCGGCCCTGGAGCGTGGGATTGCCTGCCTGATTGTGTCGGTCGGCGCCTTATCCGAAGTGGGCCTGGTGGAACGCCTGGAGGCCGCCGCCGAGCGCGGCAAGACCCGCATCGAGCTGCTGCCCGGGGCGATTGGCGGTATTGATGCGTTGTCGGCGGCCAAGGTCGGCGGCCTGGACTCGGTCAACTACACCGGGCGCAAGCCAGCCCGCGCCTGGAAGAACACTCCCGGCGAGCAGGCTTGCGACCTGGACAGCATCCGCGAAGCCACGGTGATCTTCCAGGGCAGTGCCCGTGAGGCCGCGCGGCTGTACCCGAAAAACGCCAACGTTGCGGCCACCCTATCCCTGGCCGGGCTGGGCCTGGATCGCACCCACGTCACGCTGATCGCCGACCCCCACAGCGACGAAAACGTCCACCACTTCGAAGCCCGTGGCGCCTTTGGCCGTTTCGAGTTGAGCCTGCGCGGCAAGCCGCTTTTGGCCAACCCCAAGACCTCGGCGCTGACCGTGTACAGCGTGGTCCGTGCCTTGGGCAACCACGCCCATGCCATCTCAATTTAGGAGCCCGTCGATGACCCTCGAACAGACTTTACCGATCTGCATCGCCGGCCACTGGCGCCTGGGCCGTGGCGAGCGCTACGCCAGCCGCTACCCGGCCACTGGCGAGGCCGTGGCCTGGCTTAACGCTGCCGATTTGCAGGATGTGGAAGACGCCATCCAGGGCGCGCACCAGGCCTTCCTGCACAGCGGCTGGGCCCAGCGCAAACCCCATGAGCGGGCCGGTGTGCTGTACCGCATCGCCGAGCTGATCCGCCTGCACAGTGAGGAACTGGCGCAGCTGCAACGCCAGGACAACGGCAAGCCGATCAATGAAACCCGTGCGCTGGTGGCCAGTGCGGCCGGCACTTTCCAGTTCTTCGCCGCCGCCTGCGAAACCCTGGAAGAAACCATCACCCCGTCGCGCGGTGATTTCGTCAGCATGAGCGTGTATGAGCCGATGGGCGTGGTCGCCGCGATCACCCCGTGGAACTCACCGATTGCCAGCGAGGCGCAGAAGGTCGCGCCAGCCCTGGCGGCGGGCAATGCGGTGGTGATCAAACCGGCGGAAATCACCCCGCTGCTGGCCCTGCGCCTGGCCAGTCTGTGCGAAGAGGCCGGCCTGCCCAAGGGCCTGATCAGCGTGCTGCCCGGCAAGGGCTCGCTGCTGGGCGACGCCCTGACCCGCCACCCGCTGGTCAAGCGCGTGTCGTTCACCGGCGGCACCCGCACTGGCAAGCACATCGCCCATGTCGCCGCCGACAAGATGATGCCGGTGTCTTTGGAGCTGGGCGGCAAGTCGCCGACCATCGTCCTTGATGACGCCGACCTCGACCACGCGGTGGCGGGCGTGCTCTACGGCATTTTCAGCTCCTCGGGCGAGGCCTGTATTGCCGGCTCGCGGCTGTTTGTCGCGCGCGCCCTGTACGAGCCCTTTATGCAACGCCTGGTAGCCGCCGCCGCGAACCTGCGCATGGGCGACCCGGCCGACGAAAACACGCAGATGGGCCCGCTGATCAGCGCCGGCCATCGTGAATCGGTGGAACGTTACGTCGCCCTCGGCCTGGCCGAAGGCGGGCGCCTGCGCCTGGGCGGGCAGCGCCCCAGCGGTGGCCTGTATGACCAGGGCTACTTCTACCCGCCGACCATCCTTGAGGGCCTGCACAACCAACAACAGGTATGCCAGGAAGAAATCTTCGGCCCGGTGCTGGTGGCCATGCCCTTCGACGACGAAGAGCAATTGCTGGAGCAGGCCAACGACAGCCTGTACGCCCTCGCGGCAGGCATCTGGACCCGCGACTACAAGCGCGCCTGGGCCCTGGGCCGGCGCTTGCAGGCCGGCACCGTGTGGATCAACACCTACAAACAGTTCTCGATTTCCACGCCGTTCGGCGGTTGGCGCGACAGCGGCCTGGGCCGCGAAAAAGGCCGCCTGGGGATCCTGCAATACATGGAACAGAAGAGCCTCTACTGGGGCATGAACCAACAGCCACTGGCCTGGGCCGGTGTGCCACACGAGGTAGCGTGATGAGCGTTTTAGGTATTGATGAAGTCACCTATGGCGTCGAGGACCTCGACACCTGCGTGCGTTTTTTCAGCGACTGGGGCCTGACCCAGGTCAGCACGCAACCCGATGAGGTGATCTTCGAGACCCTCAATGGCTGCCGCGTAGTGCTCGCCGACCTGAACAAACCCGGCCTGCCGCCCGCCATCGAGGCCGGCTCCACCGTGCGTGAAGTGGTGTGGGGCGTGGCCGACGCGGCGGACCTTGCGCTGTACGCCGAACGCATCGCCAACGACCCGGGGTTTGTCGAAGGCAACGGGCGCATCGGCTGCACCGACCCCAACGGCCTAGCGATCCGCCTGCAAGTCACGCGTAAGCGCGAGCTGGAGATCGAGTGCAGCGGCCACAACACCTGGCAGACCAAGGGCCGGATCAACAAGGCGGCGCCGATCTACGAGCGCGCCACGCCGATTGAAGTCGGTCACGTGGTGTTTTTCGTCAAGGACGTGAACGCCTGCGAAGCCTTCTACCACGAGCGTTTCGGCTTCCAGGCCTCGGACCGCTATCCGGATCGCGGGGCCTTTTTGCGCACCGCCGAGGAAGGTGGCCACCACGACCTGTTCATGCTGCAACTGCCGGCGCCACGGGCGGGACTGAACCATGTGGCCTTTACCGTGCGCGATGTGCACGAGGTGTTTGGCGGTGGCATGCACGTGTCCCGCAGCGGCTGGCCGACCGAGATCGGCCCTGGGCGTCACCCGGTGTCTTCGGCGTTTTTCTGGTACTTCAAGAACCCCGCCGGCGCGCTGGTGGAGTACTACGCCGACGAAGACCAACTGACCGGCGAATGGCAGCCACGCACCTTTGAGCCGGGCCCCACGGTGTTCGCCGAATGGGCGATTGCCGGCGGTATCGACGGCAATACCCGGCGCCAACAACACGTCGAGGCGCCGCAAGGCAAGTTCCTCACCGACAAACCCAAATCCTGAGCAGGAGTCGCCCATGCCTTCCCTGAATATTGCTATCGCCGGTGCCGGTATCGGCGGCCTGACCGCCGCCATCGCCCTGCACCGCGCCGGTCACCAGGTCACCGTGTTTGAACAGTCCAAGGCCTTTTTGCGGGTCGGCGCCGACATCAACCTCACCCCCAACGCGGTACGTGCGCTGGATGGCCTGGGGATTGGCGCCGCCGTGCGCATCCCGGCCGCCCGGCCGACCCATCGCATCAGCCGGATGTGGGACAGCGGCGAAGAGACTTCACGCCTGGAAATGTCCGACGCCGCCGAGCAGAAGTACGGCGCCCCGCAACTGACCATCCACCGCGCCGACCTGCTGGCGGCCCTGGCCGAAGTGTTCCCGCTGGAGCAGGTGAAGTTCGCCAAACGCGCCGAGCGGGTTGAGCACACTGACGACGGCATCTGCCTGCACTTCAAGGACGGCAGCCAGCACCGCTGCGATGTGCTGATCGGCGCCGACGGCATCCACTCGGTGGTGCGCAACGCGCTGTTTGGCGAAGAGCACCCGCGCTTTACCGGGGTGGTGGCGTACCGCGCGGTGGTGCCGGCCGAGTTGGTGGCCCATGTGCCGAATATCCAGGCCTTTACCAAGTGGTGGGGCCCCAACCCGCAGAGCCAGATCGTTACGTTCCCGCTCAACCAGGGCAAAGATATTTTTATCTTCGCCACCACCGCCCAGGACAGCTGGCACGAAGAATCGTGGACCAGCGCTGGCGATGCCGACGAGCTGCGCAGCCACTATCAGGCGTTCCACCCCGACGCCCGCGCCCTGCTGGATGCGTGCAGCGATGTGCTCAAGACCGCGCTGTATGAGCGCGACCCGCTGCCGTTCTGGTCCAAGGGCCCGATCACCCTGCTGGGCGACGCCTGCCACCCGATGATGCCGTTCATGGCCCAGGGTGCCGGCCAGGCCATCGAGGATGCGGTGGTGCTCGCCCGTTACCTGCAAGACCTCGACAGCCCGTCCCAGGTCGCCACGGCCTTGCAGGGCTATCAGCAGGCGCGCCTGGAACGCACCAGCCAGATCCAGATCGGCTCGCGGGGCAACCAGTGGCTCAAGGACGGCGGCAACGCCGATTGGGTCTATGGCTACGACGCCTGGACCATCCCCACCCAAAGCGCGGCCTGAACATGAGCGACAGCTTGCTGGTGACCGTGCTGCTCAAGCACGACCAATCGAAGAACCTGGAAGACATTCAGCGGCATATGAAGCAGCAGGATTGGTGGGAGCGTTTTCCACCGCAGGGCGTGGAGTTGGTGAGCTGGACCGTGGCCATGGGCCTGGGCCAGATCGTCACCCTGCGCTTGCCGCCGAGCCTGCTGCCAGCCCTTAACGTCGAGCTTGAGCGCTCGGCGTGGGGCGTGTTCAGCACTGAAGTTTTCCCGACATACGACTTTATCCCCGTGCGCGAAACCATCCGCGAACGGGTACGCAACGGAGGTCAATGACATGAGCACTACCGAACGCTTCCTCGAGCCCCATCAGGCGCGCAAACGGCCCAATACCCAGTTTGAAGAGCTGCTGGGCGACTCCATCGAACGCGCCTTCGGCAACGGCGTGACCGAGCTGCCGGCGCTGCTCGCCCACCTCAACCTGGCCGGCCCGCCCTGCCCGCTGACCAGCGGCGAGTGGACGGCAGATGCCTATCAAACCCTGATGGCCCGGCTGGGCGAATGACCCGGCAGAAGGAATAGAACAATGACTATGCAATTGACCGTCGACCCTGTTGAAAACCATCTGGCCAATGGCCTCAAAGACCTCTGGTTCCCGGTGTTGCCTTCGGACCTGTTGGGGGAGAAGCCGGTGTCGGTGCGCCGCCTCGGCTACAAGATCGCTCTGTGGCGCGACAACGATGGCCGCGTACACGCCCTCGAAGACCATTGCCCCCATCGCGGCGCGCCGCTGTCCCAGGGCCCGGTGCTGGGTGATCGCCTGCAATGCCCGTATCACGGCGTCGAAGTGCGCTGTGACGGCACCGTGACCAAGGTGCCCGGCAGCCCCGGCTGCAAACTCGAAGGCAGCCGCCCGACCCGCATGTTCCATACCCGCGAAGCGGCAGGCGCGATCTTTTTGTTCAATGCCACCGACGCGCATTTAGAGGCCCCGCCGGAACTGGTGCTGCCCGAGCAACTGACCTCGCCGGAGTGGAGCAGCTTCGTCTGCTACACCGAGTGGAAAGGCGACTACCGCTACGTGATCGACAACGTCATGGACCCGATGCACGGCACCTACCTGCACAAGATGTCGCACTCGATGAGTGAAGGCGAAGCCACCGCCAAGTTCGTCACCCGCGACACCGACAACGGGTTCTTCTTCGAGAAGGAAGGCCAGCGCGGGGTGAACTTCGACTGGACCGAGTTCATGGACAACGGCTGCCATTGGCTGCGCCTGGAAATCCCCTACCCGAAAACCGGCGGCCCGGGCGGCAACTTCACCATTATCGGCAGCTACACGCCGAGCAGCCGCGCGCTCTCGGCGGTGTTCCACTGGCGCTGCCGACCGCTGACCGGCTGGCAGCGCGACACCTGGCGCTTCCTTTACAAGAACCGCCTGGAAGCGCGGCACTGGGCCGTGCTGGAGCAGGATCGGGTGCTGCTGGAATTCATGGAGCCGGACGCCAACCAGCGCGAAAACCTCTACCAGCACGACCTGGGCGTGGTCCGCATGCGCCGTTACCTGAAAAACGCGGCCAAGGCCCAGCTTGAACTGATCGACGCGAAGCAACTGCCATGAACGCGGTCGTGGTGGCGCCCGCCGGGGCCAGTTGGTCGAATGCGCTGCTGATCGGCCGCGAAGTGGTGATGTCGGGGATGACCGCGCACCCCGCCAGCCGCGAGGCCCCCCTGGATTGCTACGCCCAGACCCTGGTGGTGCTGGGCAAGATCCAGGCGCTGGTGACGGCGGCCGGCGGACACGTGGGCAATATCTACCGGCTGACGGTGTACCTCACTGATATCGCCGACAAAGACCAAGTGGGCCGCGCCCGACGGGATTTTTTCGCCGGGCAGGCCGTGTTTCCCACGTCCACCCTGGTGGCCGTCAGCGCGCTGGTGTTTCCTGAACTACGGGTCGAGATCGAGGCCAGTGCCCGGCTCGATGTCGACCTGCGTACCGTCACAGAGGTGAATGATGTCTAAGCCCTCCCTGCTCAATGCCCGCGTGCATACCCTGCGCTATGAAGCCGAAGGCATCATCAGCGTGGAGTTTCGGCCGTTGGGCGATACCGTGTTCCCGCCGTTCGAGGCCGGCTCGCACATCGACCTGCACCTGGCCAACGGCCTGGTGCGCAGCTACTCGCTGCTCAACTCCCCCAGCGACCAGGGGCGCTACACCGTGGGCATCCTGCGTGACCGCAACAGCCGCGGCGGCTCGGAATATGTGCACAGCCAACTGCGGGTCGGCATGCCGCTGTCGATCTCGGCGCCGCGCAACAACTTCGCGCTGGACCTGAGCGCCAGCCACAGTGTGCTGGTGGCCGGTGGCATCGGCATTACCCCGATCTACTGCATGTTCCGCCAGTTGCTGGCCCAGGGAAAATCCGCCGAGCTGATCTATTGCGCGCGCTCGCGCCAGGAAGCGGCATTGGTGGAAGCCTTGAACGGCCTGGATGCGCGGGTGGTGTACCACTTCAACGACGAGAAAGGCGTGCCGCCGGACCTCGCCGCCTACCTCGCTGGCCAGCCGGCAGATACGCACTTCTACTGCTGCGGGCCGACGCCGATGCTGGATGCGTTCGAGGGCACCTGTGAGCGCCTGGGTTATCCCCATGCCCATATCGAGCGCTTTACCGCCGCCGAACTGCCGCCCAGCGAAGATGCCCAGAGCCGCTATAGCGTGGAGCTGAAAAAGTCCGGCAAGACGCTGTCGGTGGAGCCCGGTTTGAGTTTGCTGGATGTGCTGCTTGAAGCCGGTTGCGACATTGACCACAGCTGCCGCGAGGGGGTGTGCGGCTCCTGTGAAACGCGGGTGGTGGAAGGCGAGATCGACCACCGCGACGGGGTACTGACCAAGGCCGAGCGTGCGGCGAACACGTCGATGATGGTGTGCGTTTCGGGCTGCAAGAGCCGGCGCTTGGTGCTGGACCTTTAGTCTGCATAGGCTCGGTGGTGGGGCTGTTGTGGCGAGGGGGCTTGTCCCCTCGCCACAATGTCAGGCAGACCATCTATCGAGTAAATAAGTAGGCAACTTATTATTCACCCGTAAAACACAAAATTGCCCGTTTCATTGGCAGCGTGCAATAAAGACGCACCTATCACGAGCAACTTTGTTACCGCACTTACAGGTTGTTTCATGGGTTATACAAAGCGCTTTGTTTCCCATATAAACAATTGTTTTCAAGCAGGTTTTTGTAAATCCCCAGTAAATACGCCGCCTGGCACACTTCCTGCTCTACTCCTGTGCATTCACTGATTAAACGGCGTTTCGCCGATAAAACAATAATAACCAACACTTAAACCCGGTAAGACCCGCTCCCTCCTTAGTTGCCTTTAAAGGCAAGCGGACGAGTGTTGCCGATTACCCGGTAGAGAGGTCTCTATGAAGCGTGTCTTGTGTGCAGGATTGATGTTTGCCAGTTTCAGCAGTTTCGCCGCAGAACCCATCCCTTCCGAACCGGTGCGGGCCAACGCCGCCAATAAACCTTTCCCGCATATTGCCTGGCGCAGTGAGGCCGGCGACGCCAGCCTGGATATCGGCGGTGCGTTGCGTACCAACTATCGCGACGAGCATTGGGACACCACCGAGAACAATGGCCGCTTCCTCTTCGACACGTTCCGCCTGGACGTGCAGGCCACCTACAAGAGCCTCTATAGCGATATCGGCTACTGGTTCCAGGACGACGGCAAGCGCTCCATCGACCGTGGTTTCGTCGGCTATCGGCTCAATGCCAACTCCAACGTGCAACTGGGAGCGCCGTTCAAGCCGTTTGGCCTGGAGCCGTATCCGCAATTTGGCTGGAGCTACCACCTGCCGTTTTTCATGGGCTATGCCTCAAGTGCCGGCACCGGCCTCAAGTACAGCTACAAGGACCAGGACTGGGACGTGCAGCTTGGCTTCTTCCCGCGCATGTTGCCCAGCGACCTTCGCTACTCGCCTGAAGTCGGGCGTTACGCCGACCTGAAGGACAATGCGATTGCCGCGATCCAATCGCGCCAGGACAACGAGAAGCGCAACCAACTCAACGCCCGCGTAGCACGGACCTTCAACAGCAATGGCTGGAAAACCGAGATCGGCGCCTCGCTGGCCACCGCCCAGCTGTACAACGCCACCACCCGGGACGACGGCGACTACTGGGCCGCCGGTGTACACGCCATCATCAACAAGGGGCTGTGGACCGTTACCAGCCAGGCCATCCGCTACGAATACGACCCTGAAAACCCCACCGGCGTCAGCAAGGACTCGGTGCTGATGGGCGGCAACGGCCTGACCCCCGCGTACCTGATCGCGTCCAAGGCCACCCTCGCCTCGATCAACCTCGGCTATGACGTCTACACGCCGACGCTGGGGCAGTTGAAGAAGGTCAAGTTGTACACCGACTACAGCCGGATGATGAAAGACAAGAGCGCCTGGGATGATTCGCAGATGTTCACCGTGGGCGCGCAGTTCCTGGCGATGCCGGTGATGGCCTGGGTCGACTTTACCTGGGCGCGCAACGCCAACCCCTATGGCGGGGCCGAGAATGGCAGCGGCTTTACCAATACCAGCTCGGTGGGCAGCAACGAGTGGTATTACCGCACCAACGTGAATATTGGTTACTACTTCTAACCAGGCAACAAAAATCAAAGGTGGGAGCTGTTGAGCTTTGGCGAGGTTGCGATAGGCATGAGTCTCTACATAACTCTTTTCTCTGGTGCTTCTTGGGTTTGTGTACATATCCGTTGCTGGGGTTACGGCGGCTATTGGTTCCGCTCTTACAGCGGGTCACTTTTGGAAAAGAGCCCCAAAAGTAACCAAAAGGGCTCTTGCCCCACCACTCGGTGCCTCGCCTAGGCTCGGCATGCCCGCAGTCAGGCATTGCTCCGTGGGCCCGCCGCGATCGGCCATCCATGGCCGTGTCGCGGCTACCCCGGCATCCTGCCGGGGTGCCCACTGCGCAATACCTGCCTGCGGCCATCG